>JALRBG010000326.1 GCA_023257855.1 Pseudomonadales bacterium
ATGACGGCCGACGATTACATCTGGTTCCGCTGGGAACCGGGCCTGGATTTCCTGCCCTACGAATGCGTGACGAAGGCATCGGAGTAAACGGTTTCCGGTTTATCGCTGCCGCGTTGGCAGGAATTTCATCATTGGTGTTCAAAAATGCCCGCAATCCGGGCATTATCAGCCAGTGTCAAACGGAATGGCGGGGCGGGCTTAATGAACACAACGCGTAAGATTGAAACGGCATCATTCCTGGCGGCAATGAACCGCCGCTGCTTCCTGAAAGCGTCCACCATGGCCGGCGCCGGTTTCTCACTGGCTTCCTTTATACCGGCTGCAAACACCCAGGAAATCCGCGAGCCTGCCTCCGACCAGCTCGAACTCAACGCTTTCGTCGAGATCGGCGTCGATGGCGCCATCAGCATCTACGCCCACTGCCCGGAGAAGGGTCAGGGCATCAAGACCTCGCTGCCCATGATCGTCGCCGACGAACTCGGCGCCGACTGGAACGACGTCACCGTGATCCGCGCGCCGTTCAACGAGGCCCGCTATGGCCAGCAACGCGCCGGGGGCTCCACCTCCACGCCGCGCGAGTTCGATCCCATGCGCCGCGCCGGCGCCGCCGCCCGCAGCATGCTCATCGCCGCAGCCGCGCAACGGCTGTCTGTCGATACATCCTTCTTTTATACAGAAAACAGCCGCGTCATCCACCGCAACACCGGTGAGTCCTTCACCTTCGCCGAACTGGCGCTGGACGCCGCCATGCAGCCGCTGCCCGACGTGGACACCCTAGTGTTCAAGCCGCGTTCTGAATACAAGATCATCGGTACCCGCGTCCACGACGTGGATATCGAGACCATCGCCACCGGTCGGCCCCTGTACGGGTCCGATCTGAACCTGCCCGGCATGCTCTACGCCGTGTACGAGAAGTGCCCGGCCACCTACGGCCGTGTCGTCAGTGCCAACCTCGACCAGATCAAGGCCATGCCCGGCGTCGTCGACGCCTTCCTGGTCACCGGCAACGACAATGTCGGCGAACTGCTGGACGGCGTCGCCATCGTCGCCCGCTCCACCTGGCAGGCCTTCAAGGCGAGACAGCAGTTGGAAGTTCAGTGGGATACCTCGCTGGCGTCGAAAGACGACGACCGCGAGCTGTTCGCCCGCATGCAGGCCATCGCCGCCGCGCCGTGGCCCATGGACAATCAAATTGCCGAGTCCGGCGACGTGGAAACCACGTTCGACAGCGACCTGACCACCACGGTCACCGGCACCTACCAGTTTCCCTACCTGTCCCACGCCGTCATGGAGCCCATGAACTGCACTGCGCAGTATCACGCCGACACCAACCGGGTCGAGATCTGGGCGCCGACCCGCCAGCCGCAGATCACGGTGTCCTCCCTGGGCAATGTCTTCGGCATCCCCGCGGAAAACATCACGCTGCACATGATGCGCATGGGCGGTTCGTTCGGGCGCCGCCGCTTCCAGGATTATTCCTGCGAGGCCGTCGCCATCGCGAGGCGCTTTACCGTGCCGGTGAAACTGCAGTGGACCCGCGAGGACGACATGATGCACGACCAGTACCGGCCCGGCGGCGTCTATGCCTTCCGGGGCGCGGTCAGCCGCGAGGGCAGGGTGGTCGCCATGCAGACCCATTTAATAGGCCCGTCCGTGCGCGGCGTCGCCACCGCCGGCACGCGCCTGGGCGCCGACGAATTTCCCGCGCTCAACATCGACCACTACCGCGCAGCGATCTCCCTGGTCGATTCCAACACGCCGACCGGCTCCTGGCGCGCGCCCGGCTCCAACGCCACCGGCTGGGCCGTGCAAAGCTTCATTCACGAACTGGCCGTGGCCGCCGGCCGCGATCCGGTAGAGCTATTAATAGAAATGATGGGCGAACCGCGCTGGTTCCAGGAAGGCAGCATGGGCTCGCTGAACACCGGCCGCGCGGTGGATGTGATTAAACTCGCCGCCGAGAAAAGCGGCTGGGGCAAGCCCTTGACCCCCGGCCACGGCATGGGCATCGCCTTCCACTTCAGCCACAACGGCCACGTGGCCGAAGTTGCCGAAGTCAGCGTGGACGCCAATAACAAGGTGACCATCCACAAGGTCACGGCAGCTGTAGACATTGGGCCTGTCATCAACTTAAGTGGCGCGGAGAAGCAGGTGCAGGGCGCCGTGCTGGACGGCATCAGCTCCCTGGCGGGGCTGGAGATCACCATGAGAGACGGCGTGGTGCAGCAGGACAACTTCCACCAGTACAACCTTCTCAGGATGAAGCATGCCGGCACCGAGATCGATGCGCATTTCATCCAGAGTGATTTCCATCCCACCGGGCTGGGCGAGCCGGCGCTGCCGCCGCTGATGCCGGCGGTGTGCAATGCTATTTATGCGGCGACGGGGAAGAGAGTAAGAGAATTGCCGGTGACGAGGGAAGGGTTCTTTGTATAGAGAACTGACTAGTAATCAGCAAGTCTCGCGTTCGACTCTTGGTGCCGGCACCAATTCAAAAAACCCAGCCAGTGCGCTGGGTATTTATTGTCTCAAAATCAAGTTTCTCTGACCCCTTTGATTCCATGGACGACCACACATTATCCTTCTATTCTCACCCTCATATTTGAATCACGCGAAGCACAGCAAACATGGCATCAGACAAGCTAACTCAGTCAGGAGAGTCAGTGTGGTCGCAGCGCCTGGACAGCAGCGATCACTTTTCGTGCAGTACAGAATGGGGCCCTGGCGAGGTGATCAAGTACTTCTGGCAGGACATCTTTGGCTCAGTCAAAGCCGGCTCGCGCGTATTGGAGATCGGTTGTGGCTCAGGGCAGGTCTCTTTTTGGGGAGCTGAGGCCGGACGCGGGCTGAAGATCGTCGCATCTGACAGGATCGTTGCTCCCGGCGGTTCCCGGTTCCAGCATCCCGATATCACGTACATGGGAAAGGTCGCCGCTGAGCAGCTTCCCTTTGCACAGGACAGCTTCGACCTTGTCGTTTCCAACTTCGCCATTGAGTATGCCTCGTTCGATATGGCCCTCAGCGAAGCCGCACGTGTATTGGCCCCCGGTGGTTCACTCATTCTGGTACTTCACAGGTCGGATAGCGCCATTACACAGAGCAGCCGCCAGGCAAATTCGATCCTCGAATCCTTGGTCCGCGCCGGCGTGCCCGAGCAGGTCCGTGAAGCGGCGATGCTCCCGCCAGACGATCCTGCGCGCCACAAGTTGCTTCAAGGCGTTTGTGCGCGCAGGGCGGAATTTTCGCAAGCTGCCGAAATCTTCCTGGGTGTCGAGTATTTTGACTTTGCAGAAAGCCTGCTCGGCGATGAGCCTCCAGGCCTGAACGATCTCGACGCGCTCGACCGATCGGTGGCGCTGCGGCGTGATATTGCAATGGAGCAATCGCGCGTAGCGTTGGACGTCGACGCATTGCGGCATCTCGAACAGCATCTCCAGCAGTGTGGCCTCGATGGTTTTACCTCGGAGATGACCTGCACTTACGATGACAAGCACACCGAGAAGGTGGCGTGGATCGGCGTTTTCACCAAAAATTCATGATATTCTCTGTGACCCGTTTCGAGGGGTTATCTACGGATTATCAGAGGGGAAGCTGATTCCATGCGCACATCCATCCGTTTGTTTTTCCTGGCGTTTCTCGCTTTAACGGCATTCACTGCCCAGGCGCAGTCCCTGCGCTGGTCCGACCCGGCCACCTGGCCCAATAACCGGGTCCCAGCCGCCGGTGACAAGGTCCTCATTGAAAGTGGCCAGGAAGTCCTGCTGGATGTCAGCCCGCCGGCCCTGGACGGCCTCACCATCAATGGCAAGCTCACCTTCGCCGACGAGTCCGACCTGTCCCTGACCACCGAGTGGATAATGGTATTTGGCGAGCTGCAGATCGGCACCGAAGCTGCACCTTTCCAACACAAGGCCACCATCACCCTTACCGATCGCAATAAGGGTGAACAGATGATGGGCTTGGGCGACCGCGGCATCATGCTGTCCGGCGGCACCCTGAACCTGCACGGCAACCGCACCAATGCCTGGACCAAACTGGCCGCTACCGCCGAGGCGGGCAGCACGACGATTCATGTTCTGGATGCCAGCCAGTGGATGGCCGGTGACGAGATCGTGCTGGCCTCCACCGATTACAACCCGCGCCAGGCCGAGCGCCGCACCATCGCTTCAGTTAACGGCAATACCATTACACTGACCGAGCCGCTGCAGTACATGCACTTCGGCAAGATCACTTTTGGGGTGGACGAGCGTGGCGAGGTGGGGCTGCTGACCCGCAACATCAAGATACAGTCGTCTGAAGATTCGCTGGAGTCGTACTTCGGTGGCCACATCATGGCGATGATTACCAGCAAGATGTATGTCGAGGGCGTCGAGCTGAAACGCATGGGCCAGAACATGGAACTGGCCCGCTACCCGCTTCACTGGCATCTGGTCGGCGACGGCGGGCAGGGCCAGTACGTCAGGAATTCGGCCATCCACGACACCTTCAACCGCTGCGTGACAGTGCACGGCACGAATGACCTGCGCGTGGAGAACAACGTGACGTATAACTCCGTGGGCCACTGTTTCTTCATGGAAGACGGCATCGA
>JALRBG010000355.1 GCA_023257855.1 Pseudomonadales bacterium
CGAGGGTGCCAGCCCGCTGGCCGTGGAAGCCGTGACGATTTCGCCCCGCGAGGCTGTGGGTTTGCTGGGCTATTCCCCCTTCGAGGCGAAACTGCGCACATTGCTGGATCGTCCGGTGTATGAATTTCCCGAAGTGCGAGCACCCAGTACGTTCATCTGGGCCGACACCGGTGAATTCCTGGATGAGCTGACACCGGAGGAGGGCGCGCGTGTGGCTGGCGATTTCCTGGGTATTCCAGCAGTCGAATTCACGTACACAGGACTGGTCACCGTGCCCGACCAGTGGACTATTGCCACGCCCAACGAATTACCGCTCTACAAGTACATGGTGGCGGACGTATACGGTACCGAAGCCTATGTCTCGCCGATGCGTGCCGAGGTCACCGTCTATACCACGCGCCAGAGCCGTATCCTGGCCTGGCTCGGCACCATTCCGCACTGGTTCTATTTCACCGGCCTGCGCGCGAACCAGCCCTTGTGGTACGACATTGTCGTGTGGACGTCGGGGATCGGCTGCATACTGGCGCTGCTCGGGCTTGTCATGAGCGTGACCCAGTTCCGCAAGGTCCGGCCTTTCAACCTGAGTCGGGCCATTCCCTACCATGGCATGATGCGCTGGCACTATATCCTTGGCACCGTGTTCGGCATCTTCATCCTGACCTGGGCGTTCAGCGGCCTGCTGTCCATGGAGCCTTTTGCCTGGACCAACGCCCGCGGCCTGGCGGTCGACGAAGGCGTGTACCAGGAAGGCATTCTTGAGCTGGAATCCTTTCCGCCTGTGGATGCCGGCCAGTGGCAGGCCCTGGCAGCGGAGCAAGGCATCAGCGGCGACATCAAGGAAGTGGAGTTTCGCTGGATAGGCGGCGAACCCTATTACCTGGCGAGCTACAGCCGCACCAGCAGCCTGGACATGAGCAAGCGTGATCGCCTGCACCAGCCGTACTATATCATCGGCCAGCTCGAAGCGGGCAGTCTGCTGGCAAGCGCCAATGAATTCCGGGTGCAGGACGGCTTCGACATCGACACCCTGGTAACGAAGCTCGATGCCAGTGTCGAGGATGCGAATGTCACGAGCTACGATCTGCTGCCCGAGTACGACGATTACTATTATTCACGCGGCAACCAGCTGCCCTTGCCGGTACTGCGCATCAAGTTCGATGATCCGGCGCAAAGCTGGATCTATGTCGATCCGCAAAAAAGCGAGTTGCTCAGTCTCATTCACAAGTACAGTCGTGTCGAACGCTGGCTCTACAGCGGCCTGCATAGCCTGGACTTTGCTTTCTGGTATCACAGGCGCCCGTTATGGGACGCCGGCGTGATCATCCTGCTGGCAGGAGGTCTGGTGGTCAGCCTGATCGGGCTCTGGTTCGGCCTGGTGCGTCTGAAGAACGATCTCGGGCTGGTGTATACCAGGCTTACGTCACATAAAAACAAGTCACGCGAGGTTTCCGGTGTTTCACATTAAGTCATTCATTTGTAGTGCTCTGCTGTTCGTTGTTTCTTTCACGGTTCTGGCCCAGGACGGACTGGGCGATGGCCCCTGGTATTTCGATACCTATGCTCCCTCGGGTCGCATCAAGGTGTCCGTCGTTGCCCGCGGTATCACCAATCCCTGGGGCATGGCCTTCTTGCCGAGCGGCAATATATTGATCGCACAAAAGCCGGGCGGTATCCGCATCATCCGTGACGGCGAACTCGACCCGAACATCGTTACAGGTACACCGGAAGTGCAGATGGCATCCGGTGGCGGCCTGATGGATCTCGTCCTGCATCCGGATTTCGCCAGTAACCGCCTGGTGTATTTCACGTATGTGAAAAACGCGGAGCCGCCGGCCGGAGCTGGTTACTACGCTACCACCGCCATGGGCCGCGGGCGCCTGAATGAGGCAGAAACCGCGCTGGAGAATGTCGAGGACGTGTTTGTCGCCGAGGCCTGGGATCCTACGCCCGGCGGTCACGGATCGCGCCTGCGCTTTGCCCCGGACGGCACCGTGTTCATGAGCTCGCCGTTCCGGCGCAATTTTGACAAGCCCCAGGATCCCATGAGCGACATCAGCAAGCTGCTGCGCCTGAATGATGATGGCTCCATCCCCCGCGACAATCCCTTTGTCGGCCGGGAAGGGTACCTGCCGGAAATCTGGTCCATCGGCCATCGCGCCATGGAAGGGCTCGCCTTCCACCCGGTTACCGGGGAGTTATGGGCCAGTGAGCATGGCCCACAAGGCGGGGATGAAGTGAATATCATCGTACCGGCCGGCAACTACGGCTGGCCGGTGGTCAGTTATGGCAGGGATTACGACGGGTCACGCGTATCTCCGCAACCCTGGCAGCCGGATATGCTGCAGCCGGAAATTTTCTGGGTGCCGTCCATCGCCACGTCGGGCCTGATGTTCTACACCGGCGACCAATTCCCGCAATGGCGCAACGACCTGTTCGTCGGCTCCCTGATGACGGCGCGCATGCCTGGCACAGGCCACATCGAGCGCATCAATTTCAATGAGAACGGGGAGCAGCGCCGCGAAACCCTGCTACGCGAACTGCGCCAGCGCGTGCGTGATGTGCAGCAGGGACCGGATGGCCTGATCTATGTGCTGACGGAAGAAACGGATGGCGCGTTGCTCGTCATTGAACCGGCCGAATAAACCCGCGCTTTTCCAAAACCGGCTTCAGGCCTTGCCCCGGCAATGCCTGAAGCGACCATAAAGGCTAAAAAGTCTCTATGGTCAGATTGAGCACTTCCTCGATCCGGTTGAAGTTGCCGATATAGAAGGCTCCGAGGATTTCTCCCTGCAATTGCTGGATATTACCGCCAAATTCCGGGGCGATACTGAGTCTCAGCGTCCTTCCCCCCTCCAGGAATTCCGCGAAGCCGGCCAGTAATCGCTGCGCCAGCGGCTGTAATTGCTGTGGCGCAAACAGCAGCATGGTTTGCAGCTGGGCGAGGAGCTGCATGCGGTATTGGTCTGCACTCAATCCTGCATTGCCGCCGTTGATCGCCATCACGGCATCGACGATACCCAGGTCAAGGAGGGCGATGTTGGCGGACGGGATATCGGCATCCTGCATCATCATCGAGTAGCCGACCGGATTGCCGGCAGCCTGAGCCTGGTTGCCGAACTGTTCCGGCGACACGTTGCGCATCACCGAGTCGGAACTGATCTGGAAGGAGCCCGGCAGGGCGATACTGAATGTGGTGTCCAGCTGCCTGTCATCCTCAGGCTGGTAGCTGTAGCGGTAGTTGAATGTTACGGGCAGGTGATCTGCGTCCATGACGGTGTCGAGGTAGGCATTGAGGGCCGGGTTGGGTGAATCGCCGAACCGGGGCAGGCCGCCGGGGAAGCGTATGCCGCTGGCAGCCAGGGACAGGTGCTGTGGCTGTTCATTGGCATAGTCGAAGTCGGTGATGCGAATGTCCTCGAGGATGTATTCATACCCGGAAGCATCTACCACATGCAGGTTGGCAAGCGCGATATCGCCGCGCAGGTCGACACTGACCTTCTCGTAATCCAGGGCCTGGTAATCGCCGTTCTCGATGAATTCGGCAATCCGCATGTCGACCAGGTTCTTCACCTGCTGATTGGCAAAAAACCAGATGCCGCCAGCGGCGAGTAGCAGGGCAGCGGGAATAATGACGAGCAGTTTTTTCATAAGGATGACGTTTAATTCCTGTTTTTCACACAGTGGCTACAATAGACTAAGACCACAACCAGAACCACTCGTTTGCGAAGATCGGCCCGATTTCACACCATGATAAAATTACGGAGTATTGCCCGGCAGGTTGGCGAGCACGACTACATGGAGGAGCTGTTTGCCGCCGAAGTCTCGACATCCGATGGCCTGGAAGGCGATTTTTCAGTACTTTGCCGTGACGGCGAGATTGCAGTGCTGAGCAAGGAGTCCTGGGTCAAGGCATGCCACGAAACGGATATCGAGCTGCCCTGGCTGTCCCATGGCGCCCACCTGCTGATCAAGGGTTTCGAGTTCCTGCCGACTGATATCGGACGGCTGCTGCGCATCGGGGACGTCGAACTGGAGATCGCCCGGGAGCATGCACCGTTTGCCTCACTGGAAGACCAGGCCCCTGTCCTCTACGAGGCGCTGCTGACGGGCTGGCGAGGCGGCGTAGTGTGCCGGATTCTGCGCAGCGGCAATATCCAGACCGGGGATAATGTCGATATCCTGGACTGAGCGCCAGCCAGCTGCCATGTGCGCCCCGCGCGTCATCCTGCCGTTCCTGTTTTTAACCCTGCTTTCTGCCCAGGCCAGTGCTGATGACTGCGTGATTCTGCTGCATGGACTGGCCAGGACTTCAGCTTCGCTCAACAGGATTGAAACCGCGCTCGTCTCCGCAGGTTACCTGGTCGCCAATATCGATTACCCGTCCCGCAGTGATGTGATTGAGGTGCTGGCGCCGCAGGCGATCGAGAAAGGCCTGGCCCGTTGCCGCGAGCAGTCCGCTGAACGCATCAGTGTCGTGACCCATTCACTGGGCGGTATTCTCGCCAGGTTCTATCTGGAAAATCACGAGGTCAGTGAGTTGCACCGTGTCGTCATGCTGGCGCCGCCAAACCAGGGCAGCAAAGTGGTGGATGTGTATCGCCACGTCCCGGGATACCAGTTGCTCAACGGACCGGCTGGCCTGCAACTGGGCACTGATACCGACAGCGTGCCGCTGGCACTGGGTCCGGTGGCTTTCGATCTCGGGGTAATTGCCGGCAACCGCACCATAAATTTCATACTCTCCCAATTCCTCGACAATCCGGACGACGGCAAGGTGTCGGTGGCCAGTACGCGGGTCGAGGGCATGTGCGGCTTCATCGAGATGCCTGTGACCCACGCCCTGATGATGCGCAACAGGAAAGTGATCGACCAGGTTCTGCACTATCTGGAGTACGGGGAATTTTCGGGGGAAGGTGCTGAAAACGGATTATGTCGCGATGGGTTTGTGCGGGTCGGATGAGGCACGACGTGCCGATATCCGACATTCAATCGTTCAACTAACGATCAGCTGTCCCGGTTCAGCGCGGCTTCCGCCACCTGGGCGAGACCATTGCGGTATTCGTTGTCCGGCAGGCAGTCCAGGCATTTCAGGGCAGTATCGATGCATTCGCCGGCTTTGTGCCGGGTGTAGTCGAGGGCGCCGGAGCGAATGACCGCTTCCATGATGGCGTCGAGCTGCTCGAGTCCGCCGCCGGTGATGGCTTTTTCGATCAGGGCGCGGTCGGCATCGGTGCCGTGCTGCATGGTGTAGATCAGGGGCAGGGTGGGCTTGCCTTCGGCCAGGTCATCACCCACGTTCTTGCCCATGGTGGCGCTGGAGCCCGAATAGTCGAGGACATCATCCACCAGCTGGAAGGCCAGGCCCACCTGCAGTCCGAACTGGTGGAGGCTTTCCCGGATATGAGCGTCGGCCCCCGCCAGGATGGCGGCCGACTTGCAGGCCGCGGCGAACAGGATGGCAGTCTTGTTGAGGATGACCTGCATGTAGTCTGTTTCGGTGGCGCGCGGGTTGCGCTGGTTGACCAGCTGCAGCACCTCACCCTCGGAAATCCGGTTGGTGGTGCTCGCCATCACGTCCATGATGGCCATGTCGCCGATGTTCACCAGCAGTTCGAAAGCGCGGGAGTAGATGAAATCACCGACCAGGACGCTGGAAGGGTTGTCCCAGCGCGTGTTGGCCGTGGGGCGGCCCCGGCGCATTTCCGACATGTCCACGACATCATCATGGAGCAGGGTAGCGGTATGCAGGAATTCGATCACCGTGGCGAGACCGATATGGTCCTGGCCGGTGTAGCCCAGGTTGTGGCTTGTCAAAAGCACCAGCACCGGGCGCATACGCTTGCCGCCGGCATCGATGATGTAGTGGCCGATGCTTTCGATAAGGGGGACTTCGGAATGAAGCTGCGAGACGACGGATTCGTTCAGCGCGGCGAAATCACCTGCGACGATTTGTTGGATGTGTGCAACCATAAACTGCCCTGAAAAACAGCCTCGAATGTTAGAGGCAGGCTCCGGTCAAGTAAAGGGTAACCGGGCTGCCGGTGCCCGGTCCGGCCGAACCGGTCAAGGCCCAGGGATTCCGGGCTTTCCAGGGGGTCCCGGGAGCCGTCCCCGGGGGTGCCTGGAGGCCCCAAAAAATGGCTGTTTCAGGTTGCGCAAGCCCGCCCGTTCCCGTACAATTCCCGCCCTCGTAACGGCCGGCCCATCTCCACCCAGAAGATTTGCCACCCGATTTCCCGAATTGGCGTGACAAACGGGTGAGTTTTATGCGGGAAAATGGCCGGCAACTGACAGTTTATCCTGAATAGCGATGGGGCTATTGGAGACAGATATGTACGCGGTAATTGAAAGTGGCGGCAAGCAGCACCGGGTTACCACCGGTGAAGTCTTGAAGCTGGAAAAAATCGAAGCCAGCACCGGCGACAAGGTGGATTTCGACAAGGTCCTGATGGTTGGTGAAGGCGCTGACGTCCAGATCGGCACACCGTACGTGGAAGCCGGCAAGGTCACTGCTGAAGTGATCAGCCATGGTCGTGGCGACAAGGTCACCATCATCAAGTTCCGTCGCCGCAAGCACCACCGCAAGCAGCAGGGTCACCGCCAGTGGTTTACTGAAGTGAAGATCACCAGTATTTCCGCCAACGGTGTATCAGCCACTGCTGACGACGCTGCCCCCAAGAAAGCGGCAGCACCGAAAAAAGCCGCGGCCAAAAAGGCTGCGCCGAAAGCCAAGGCCAAGGCCAAGGCAGAAAAGTAATAACCGGGTAACGCTACCCAACACAGATTGACGGGAGTACATCATGGCTCACAAGAAAGCAGGCGGCAGCACCAGTAACGGCAGAGACTCGATTTCCAAACGCCTTGGCGTCAAGCGCTTTGGTGGTGAAGTGGTTCGTGCCGGTAATATCATCGTGCGTCAGCGTGGCACTCATTTCCACCCCGGCACCAATGTCGGCTGTGGCAAGGATCACACACTGTTTGCCAAGACTGACGGTGTCGTCAAATTTCAGGTAAAAGGCCCGAAAAACCGTCGTTTTGTCAGTATCGAGACAGCGACTGCCTGATCAAGCCCCAGGCTTGAAGTAGTAAGAAAAAGCATCCAAGAAAGCCCTGTCTCTGACAGGGCTTTTTTATTTGCGGAATCATCCTATGAAATTTGTCGATGAAGCAGAAATCCTCGTAGAGGCAGGTAAAGGCGGTAATGGCTGCCTGAGCTTCCTGCGGGAAAAATTCATCGAAAAGGGCGGCCCGGACGGCGGTGACGGCGGCGATGGCGGCAGCGTGTGGCTGGTGGCCGATGCCGCGCTGAATACCCTGGTCGATTTCCGTTTCCAGCCCCGCTACAGAGCCGAATCCGGCGAGCAGGGCCGCGGCCGCAACTGCACCGGTGCCGGCGGCAGCGATCTCGAGGTACGCGTGCCGGTGGGGACCAGCGTCTATGCCGTGGAAACGGACGAACTGATGGGCGACCTGGTCACGGCCGGCCAGCGCCTGCTGGTGGCCCAGGGCGGCAAGCACGGGCTCGGCAATACCCGCTTCAAATCCAGCACCAACCGCGCCCCGCGCCAGACCACGAAAGGCAAGCCTGGTGAATCCAGGCGCCTGCTGCTGCAGTTGAAAGTGGTGGCCGACGTGGGTTTGCTGGGCATGCCCAATGCGGGCAAATCCACCCTGATCCGCGCCGTCTCCTCGGCCACGCCGAAAGTTGCCGACTATCCGTTCACCACGCTGGTGCCGAACCTGGGCGTGGTGCGGGTAGGCGATGAACACAGCTTTGTCATGGCCGATATACCCGGATTGATCGAGGGCGCCGCCGAGGGTGCCGGGCTCGGTATCCGTTTCCTCAAGCACCTGGCGCGTACGCGCGTCCTGCTGCACCTCGTGGATATCGCGCCGCTGGACCAGGCCGACCCGGCTGCCTCCGCCCAGGCAATTATCAATGAACTGGAAAGTTTCAGCCCGACGCTGGCACAGCGTGAACGCTGGCTGGTGCTGAACAAGACCGACCTGCTGCCCGATGCAGAGGCCGCGGCAGTGTGCGACGATATCGTGGAACAACTGCAGTGGCAGGGTCCCGTTTTCCGGATTTCCGCCGTGTCGGGCAAGGGCACAAGGGCCTTGTGCGAGGCCATCATGCAGGAGATCGATGCCATCAATTCCCGCCTGGTCGAGGATGAGGAATATGTACAACAGCAGGAAGCGAGCCAGCAGCAGATGGAATTTGAAATGCGCGAAAGTATCGCCGCCGCCCATCTGGCCTGGAAAGCGAAAAAAGGCTACAGCGGCGATGACGGCGATTATGATGACGATGTGGAAGTGGAATACGTACGGGACTGATCGTGAGTAACAGGCAGACTCTGACAAGCGCCAAAACCTGGGTGATCAAGATCGGCTCATCCCTGTTGACCGACGACGGCAAGGGCCTGAACCGGGAGAGCATGGCGGCCTGGGTCGGCCAGGTTGCCGGTTTCTGCAAGGCGGGCATTTCAGTCGTGCTGGTGTCCTCAGGCGCCGTCGCCGAGGGCGTATTGCGGCTGGGCCTGAAAAAACGCCCTTCCTCCATCCAGGAACAACAGGCCGCGGCCGCGGTGGGCCAGATGGGCCTCATCCAGGCCTACGAATCCGAGTTCCAGAAATTCGGCCTGCACACGGCCCAGATCCTGCTGACACACGATGACCTGTCCAACCGCAAGCGTTACCTGAACGCACGCACCACGCTGAAGACCCTGCTGGAACTGGGAGTCGTTCCTGTTATCAACGAGAATGACACCGTCGTGACCGATGAAATCTGTTTCGGCGACAACGATACCCTGGCTGGCCTGGTATCCAACCTGATCAATGCCGAGGTGATGGTGATCCTGACAGACCAGGAAGGCTTGTATGAATCCGATCCCAGGACCAACCCGGATGCCAGGCTTGTCAGCGAGGCGAAGTCCACTGACGATTCCCTGTTCGATTTCGCCGGCTCAGGAGTGGGAGCACTCGGGCGCGGCGGCATGCTGACCAAGGTCAGGGCGGCGCGCCTGGCGGCCCGTTCAGGCACCTACACCTGCATCGCCAGCGGACGTGAAAGCGGCATTCTTGAAAAACTGCGTGCCGGCGAGGCAAAAGGGACCTTGCTGCTGCCCGAAAGCGGCCCCCTGGCATCGCGCAAGCAATGGCTGGCCGGGCACCTGAAGGTGAAGGGTACGCTGGTGCTGGATGCAGGCGCGGTGAAGGTCCTGAAAAATTCCGGCAAGAGCCTGCTGCCGGTTGGCATCAAGTCGGCCTCAGGCAAGTTCCAGCGCGGGGAGGTAGTCAGCTGTGAGGACGAGGCGGGCAAGCCTGTTGCCCGCGGGCTGGTGAATTATGATTCGGAGGAAACCGCCAAGATTATCGGTCATTCCACCGACGAGATCATCAGCCTGCTTGGCTACGATGGGGATCATGAGATTATCCATCGGGATAATCTGGTTCTTCTATAAAAAAGCTATTCCTGCCGGAACGGGGTGTGACTTTCTTTTAAAAGAAAGTCACC
>JALRBG010000019.1 GCA_023257855.1 Pseudomonadales bacterium
CCGGCCACTGGGTGGATACCGAAACCTACGTCCACGCCAGCCTCGCGCAACTTGCGACTCATCTCGAACACGGAATGCTGCGCCTGGGCCACGGCCATGCCGTAACCGGGCAGGATCATGACCTTCTTTGCTCCCAGCAGCATGTGCGCCACGCTTTCGGCGTCGATCGGCTGGATGTCTTCTTCACTGCCGGCCGGGCCGCTGGCCGCACCGCTGCCGGCCGACGAGCCGAAGCCGCCGGCGATCACCGACAGGAACTTGCGGTTCATGGCGCGACACATGATGTAGCTGAGGATGGCGCCGGAGGAGCCGACCAGTGCACCGATGACGATGAGCAGGTCATTGCTGAGCATGAAGCCCGTGGCGGCCGCCGCCCAGCCTGAGTAGGAGTTTAGCATGGAGACCACGACCGGCATGTCGGCGCCGCCGATGGCCATCACCATGTGAATGCCGAACAGCAGGGAGACGGCCGTCATCAGCATGAGGCAGTGCAGGGCATAGGTCTCGCTGTCTGCACCGGTGAAACGCACTAGGTAATAGATGGCGATAAGCAGCAAAATCAGGTTGAGGAAGTGGCGGCCAGGCAGCATGAGCGGTTTGCCGCCGATCTTTGCACTCAGTTTCAGGTAGGCGACCACGGAACCGGAGAAGGTGAGGGCGCCTATAAGGATGCCGAGATAGATCTCCACGTCGTGGATGGTTTTCTCGACGCCTTCCAGCATGATGGTGTGGTTGAGGAAAGTGCCGAAACCGACGATGACGGCGGCGAGTCCCACTAGGCTGTGCAGGATGGCCACTAGCTCCGGCATCTGGGTCATTTCCACTTTCTTCGCCAGGATCAGGCCGACGCTGCCGCCGACCAGGATGCAGGCGAACATCAGGACGTAATTGTCAGTCACGATCCCGATCATGGTGGCCAGCAAGGCGATGGCCATGCCGGTCATGCCGAACAGGTTACCGCGGCGGGCAGTTTCCTGGTTGCTCAAGCCCCCCAGCGCCAGGATGAACAGGATACTGGCGCCCAGGTAGGCCATGGTGATGATTCCGTCAGACATTTTCTGCTCCTTCCCTGGTTACTTACGGAACATCGCCAGCATTCTTTGCGTGACCGCAAAACCGCCGACGATGTTGACGCTGGTGATCAGGATGGCAAAGGCCGCTAGGTACTTGTTGATGTCCCCCGGGGAGGATATCTGCAGCAGGGCGCCGATGATGATAATGCTGCTGATGGCATTGGTGACGCTCATCAGTGGCGTGTGCAGTGAAGGCGTGACATTCCAGATGACCATGTAGCCGACGAAACACGACAGCACGAAGACGGTGAAATGCGACATGAATGCCGGCGGTGCCACGGAACCAAGCGCCAGCAGTAGCAGGGCGCCGATGCCGAACACCGCCAGCTGCATGAACGGATTTGGCCTGGCGGCGTCCTTAGCCGATGCTAGGTCCGGCCTGGCCTCTTCCTTCTTCTCCGGCACGGCGGACAGGCGCGGGGCGGGCGGGGGCCAGGTGATCTCGCCTTCCTTGATGACGGTGGCGCCGCGAATGACTTCGTCTGTCATGTCCACCCGCGCCTGGCCGTTCTTCTCCGGTGTCATGTCGCTGAGAAGGTGGAAAAGGTTGGTCGCGTAAAGCTGGCTCGACTGTGCGGCAAGGCGTGACGGCAGGTCCGTGTAACCGATCAGGGTGACGCCATGCTTGACCACCACCTTGTTGGCTTCGGTGAGTTTGCAGTTGCCGCCCATTTCCGCGGCGAGGTCGACGATAACGCTGCCGTCCTTCATGCATTCGACCATGGCTTCCGTCCACAGCTCGGGTGCGGGCTTGCCGGGGATGAGGGCGGTGGTGATAACGATGTCCACCTCCATCGCCTGTTTGCCGAACAGCTCCATCTCCTTCTTAATGAATTCATCCGACATGACCTTGGCGTAGCCGCCTTCGCCGCTGCCGTCTTCCTCGAAATCCAGCATGAGGAATTCGGCGTCCATGCTTTCGACCTGCTCCTTCACTTCCGGGCGCGTGTCGAAAGCGCGCACGATGGCGCCCATGCTCTTGGCGGCGCCGATGGCGGCAAGGCCGGCGACGCCGGCACCGATAACCAGTACTTTCGCGGGCGGTACTTTGCCAGCCGCCGTGATCTGGCCGGTAAAGAAACGGCCAAAGTGCTGCGCGGCTTCCACCACGGCGCGATAACCGGCGATGTTGGCCATCGAGCTGAGGGCATCCATTTTCTGGGCGCGGGAGATGCGCGGAATGCTGTCCATGGCCATGACCGTGCCGCCGCGGGCGGCAAGGTTGTTCAGAAGCGCGGTGTTGATGGCGGGCTGGATGAAACTTATGAGGATCTGGTGCTTGTGCAGGAGCTCGGCTTCATCCATGCACAGTTCGGGGTGGGTTTCCGGGGCGCGCACCTTCATGACGATGTCGGCCTTTTCCCAGATTTCACGGGCGGTCTCGACTATTTTTACCCCGGCTTCCCGGTAGGCATCATCACTGTAGTTGGCGCCTTTGCCGGCGCCGCTTTCGATGGCGACATCAAACCCCAGGGAGCGAAGTTTCTCGGCGGCCTCGGGAGTTGTGGCAACCCGTTTTTCGCCCTCGTGGATTTCCTTCGGAATGCCGATCAGCATGCAGGAAGCGCCCCCTTTTTGGTGTTTTATTGTCGCGCAAGTAAACCTTTTTTGGGCCTGCATTTCAATGGTGACTGCGGTTTAATAGGGCATTATTGCAGCATTAGGAGAAAAGCCATGACACCGGAAGAAGCGGCTGATATCACAGCCATCACCCAACTCGTCGTCCGCGAACGGGAATCCCGCGATTTGTGCATATGGAATCGCATGGCAGATTGTTTTTTCGAGGACTCGCTCGTCGACATCAGCTGGTTCAAGGGTACCGGCAAGGAATTCGTGGTGGCATCAAAAGGAATGTATGAACGCGGCATGCGCGCCAAGCATCGCCTGGGGCCGGTGTTGGTGACACGCAATGGCGACCGTGCCGTGGCGACCCTGTCAGGTATCATCGATATTCCCCAGTCCATCAATGGCGTCGAACTGACGCTGTCGTCGCACGCTCTGTTCCTTTACCGGGTGGAAAAGCGTAGTGGTGAATGGGGACTGATGAGTTTCGGCGCCATCTACCGACGCGACGAACTCATTCCGGTAACGCCGGGGCAAAGTGTCACCATCGCGACGGAGGAGCTGGCGGGTTACCGGCCGTCCTATCGCAATCTGTCCTGGAGCCTGGCGCAAACCGGCTATGCCGTGAACAATGACCTGCCGGGAGAAGACAGGCCGGAGACGGTGGCGGCAATCATGCAGGAAATATTCTCGTGGGCCGGGTTGCCGCTGCCGGATTGAACGGCATGTAAGCCAATCAGGTTAAACAATCTGTTTATCAGGATATCGGGTTGCTCCCTAGATTAATATTTATCAAGGCGCTGTCACGTTGGAAATTTTTAACTCTTACGATTGCTGGTTGCCTGGCTGACCCGCTAACACGTCCCCGTTGCTATTCCTGCTGGCACTGCTCCCGGCAGGAAAGCCCCAGGGTCATCATCCTCTGACCCTTGTCGACCATTTCCTTTTTCCTTCCAACTTTCCGGTCTAGACTGGGGTCTTTTTATTAAACAGTGGCAGAGGAAATGCCAGGACACTGTTACAGGAACCCCGCCATGACGCTACTTCGACCCATTCTTGCCTGCTTGTTAGCTCTTTCGACGGCAGCTGTTTCCGCCCAGATCACCAGCCCGGTGCCTGAAACCGCCTTAGCACCTGAATTTCCCGGGCTGCATGACCGGGAAGCTCTGGTAGAGCTGGAATTCACTGTGGGCAGCGACGGCCAGCCCCGTGATTTTCGTGCGGTGGGGGGGTTCCATGAACAACGTTTCGTCGATGCCACCATAGCGGCCGTGAACAACGTCAGCTTCAGGCCTGCCACGGCAAACGGCAGTGCGGTGGACTGGCCGCAATTTCGCATCACGGCCCGCTTTGTCATCGAGGACCTGTTCAATACCATACAGCCCAGATTCAGTAACGACATCCGCCGTATCGAGGACCATATAAACGCCGGTGAATACTCTCAGGCGGAAAGTCTTGCCGTGGACGTACTGAACAACCAGGTGCGCTACTTTTTCGAATTCGCCTATATCAGCACACGCCTGTCGGAAATCTACTTGTTGCAGGGCAAGCTGTTCGAGGCTGCTCTGGCCAGCGACAACGCGACCCTGTCTTACGTGCAGGGCGAGCACGATAACTATGGCATTGAAAGCGCCAAGATGATGGACGCCTACAATGTCCAGAGTGTCAGCCAGTTCAGTTCCGGCGATATCTATAATGACATCGACGTTACTGTGACCGCGCTCAATGACAACACCTTCACGCGTCCCGTGCAGAGCCAGCGGCCGCCGCACATACGCAGCGGCCTGAGATACTCCAACCAGGGCAATGACCTGGGGGACAAGCCCACCATGGACGTCCTCAAT
>JALRBG010000079.1 GCA_023257855.1 Pseudomonadales bacterium
ATTGAGGAAATCCTCGGTATCCAGGAAGAGGAGCCGGAAGAAGACTGGGACGATGACTTTAATGACGACGTTAATGACGACGTTAATGACGAAGTCGATGCGGCACCCTCGGAAACCGGAGATGAGGCGCCCGACGACGCCGATGAAGACAGCGATGTCTTCGAGGACGTAACGGGTGATGACGATGATGCCATCATCAGCGATGACGACGACGACAACGAAGACGACGACGAAGAAGAATACAACCCTTCCGCCTGAGCCCACCCTCGACGGACATTTCGTGAGAAATCCACGTGGACGAAAAACTGCAAAAAGTGCTGGCCAGGGCCGGCTATGGTTCCCGCCGGGAAATGGAAACCTGGATCAGCGAAGGCCGTGTGCGGGTCAACGGGCAGGTCGCCAAGCTCGGTGATCGTGCCACAGCCGAAGATCTCATCCAGGTAGACGGCAAGAAACTTGCTGCCCAGTCCGCCGTTGCTGTGCCGCAGCGGGTGCTGTTGTACAACAAGCCGCTCGGCGAAGTCTGCACACGCAACGATCCGGAAAACCGCCAGACAGTATTCGACAGCCTGCCGGATGTACAGCATGCGCGCTGGGTGGCGATTGGCCGGCTCGATATCAATACCAGCGGCCTGCTACTGTTCACTACCGACGGTGAACTGGCCAATCGGCTCATGCATCCATCCTCCCGGATCGAACGGGAATATGCCGTCAGGGTGCTTGGCGATGTCTCCCCGGAAATGGTCCAGGCGATGCACAAGGGTGTGATGCTGGAAGACGGTATCGCCCGCTTTACGGACATCCAGTACTTTGCCGGTGAAGGTGCCAATCACTGGTACCACGTGGTGCTGATGGAAGGGCGCAACCGCGAGGTAAGGCGTCTCTGGGAATCGCAGGGCGTCAAGGTCAGCCGCCTGAAGCGGGTACGCTTCGGCAATATATTCATTCCCAGCGAAGTAAAAGTCGGCAAGTACTGCGAGCTTGGCGAACGGGAAGCCAGGGCGCTGTATAAACTGGCCAACCTGGAATACCGGCCGGTAAAGAAGCCCCTGATGCGCAGGAAAACCGGCGGCGGCAAATCTTCCGGCAAACCGGTCGACCGTAAAAATACACGCAGGACTCCCCGCAGGAAATGAACGACGTGGAGATTTCCACCGACCGTAGTCGCCTCGATGTCGACCTGATCTACGGTTTCCTCAGTGAATCATACTGGGCCAGGGACAGGCCGCGCTCAATCGTGCAGACCAGTATCGACAACTCCCTGTGCTTTGGCGCCTATATCGATGATGAACAGGTGGGCTTTGCCAGGGTCATTACCGATTATGCCGTCTTTGGTTATGTGGCGGATGTCTTCGTCCTGGATCCCCACCAGGGGCAGGGCATTGCCAAGCAGCTGCTCCAGGCCATCATCGAACATCCCGACATCCAGGGGCTGCGGCTGGTCATGCTGGCCACCCGCGATGCGCATGGCTTGTACGAACAGTTTGGCTTCGAATTGATCCCGGGCTCGGAACGGGTCATGACCCTCTTCGCCATTCGGGACGACCAGTAAGGCTACTGTGCCGAAAACGCCTTGCCGTTTTCATGCAGGCTGTCCGCTCCCATCAGGTACAGGTAAACCGGCACCAGGTCTCCGGGCTGCGGCAGGGTGGACGGATCTTCGTTGGGGAAGGCGCTCCTGCGCAGAGCGGTGGCGCAGGGACCCGGATTGACGGTGTTCACGCGTATCGCTGACGTATTCTCCAGTTCCAGGAACATCACCCGCATCAGTGCTTCCACCCCATGCTTGGCTGACGTGTAGGCGGCAGAATAGGCAAAGGCCTGCCTGCCGGCCGTGGATGTGCTGAATATGACCGACGCCCGGTCGGCGTTGCGCAGCAGGGGGAAGCAGTACTTGGTCATGGCGAAACTTGCGCCCAGGTTTATCTGCATGATTTTCTGCCACTGCTCCAGCGTAATGGACTGGAATGGCATCATGGGCCCCATGTAGCCTGCATTGTTGACCAGGCCATCGAGGCGGCCGAACTCCTGGTGGATGCCGTTGACGAGTTCGGTGTAGTGTGCATCTCCGGCGCTTTCCAGGTCGACAGGTGTAATGGCGGGCTCAGGGCCGCCTGATGCCTCGATTTCATCGTAAACGGCTTCAAGGCGCTCCACGTTCCGGCCCAGCAGGATGACCGTGGCTCCGGCCCTTGCATACGCCAGTGAGATGGCGCGGCCGATGCCTGAGCCAGCACCGGTGACCAGTATTATTTTGTCTTGTAACAAGTTGGCGGGCGGATCGTAGGTAAACATGGGCAAAGGCTCCGGGCGCGATTACTTGCCGACGTGGTCGAGAATGTCATCGGGATGATTGATGACCAGGTCGGCATTCCAGCTCTCAATCGGCTGATCTTCGGGAATGTAGCCCCAGCGTACGCCGACACTGATGGAGCCGGCTGCCGCAGCGGCCTGGACGTCCTTGGGATGATCGCCTATGTACAGCACGTCCCCTGGCCTGCATCCGAGCTTGCTGCAGGCGAGCAGGATACCTTCAGGGTCAGGCTTGCTCTTGCTGAGCTGGTCTGCACAGATCAGCACCTGGCTGCGCTGCAGTGCCGGAAATTTTTCCACGAGCGGAAGCGTGAAACGGCTGGGCTTGTTGGTTACGATGCCCCAGGGATTTCCTTTCAGGTCGAGCGCCTTCAGCAGGCTGGCGATTCCGGGAAACAGGACACATTCCGTCTGAGGTATGCGTATCTGGTAGCGTTCCAGCAGTTCTTCCAGTAGGGCATTGAAAGATTCATGGGATTCATCGATCCTGAATCCCAGCTTGATCAACGCCCTGGCACCGCTGCTTACGGTATTGCGCACTTGGCGGGCGCTGACAGGTGCGTGGCCATAACTGGCCAGCTGGTTGTTCAGTATCTGGGTGAAATCCCGTTCCGTGTCCAGCAGGGTGCCGTCGAGATCGAACAATACAGTCTTGGTCACAGCTTACTACTCGTCAGCAAGGCCTTATTCCCTTGTCAGGTACATCAGGTAATTCACATCGACATCACTTCCCAGGCGGTACTTGCGTGTCAGCGGGTTGTAAGTCATGCCGGTCATTTTCTGCAGGCTGAAGCCCGCCTGGCGCGCCATGGCAGACAATTCCGAGGGGCGAATGAATTTTTTGTAGTCATGCGTGCCGCGGGGCAGCAGTCCCAGCACGTATTCAGCACCGAGTATGGCCAACAGGTAAGCCTTCGGTTTGCGATTGATGGTGGACAGGAACAGGTGGCCGCCGGGTTCGAGCATGGCATGGCAGGCCCTGAGTACTGACAGGGGATCCGGCACGTGTTCCAGCATTTCCAGGCAGGTGATCACAGAAAAGCGGCCGGGATTTGCCGCCGCAAAATCCTCGGCACTGGCATGACGGTAATCGATATCCAGTCCGCTCTCGAGCAAGTGCAGCCTGGCTACGGCCAGGGGAGCTTCGCCCATATCGATACCGGTGACGACTGCGCCGCGATGGGCCATGGCTTCGGCCAGGATGCCGCCGCCGCAGCCTACGTCGAGCACCTTGCGGCCGGCGAGATTGACGCGGGCATCGATGAATCCCATGCGCAGCGGGTTGATCTCATGCAAGGGCTTGAATTCGCTGTTGCGGTCCCACCAGCGACTGGCAAGTGCCTCGAACTTGGCGATTTCTGCCCGGTCTACGTTATGCAGGCTGGTACTGGTCATGATTTCGTGTAGCGTCGCTGTGAAATTGAGGTAAGGCGGTTGTAAAAAAAGTGCAGACTAACCGATTTTGCGTGCCCAGTCGCCGGCCGTTTCCAGCAGCATGGCAGTATCGAGGGTCAGCAGCCTGCCGTTTTCGACGTTGAGCCTGCCGTTGACCCAGACATGGCTAACCTGGCTGGCCTGTGCGCTGTAGACCAGTGTCGAGACCGCATCGTAAACCGGCTGGCAGTTGATGGTGCCAAGATCGACAGCTACGCAGTCTGCGAACTTGCCTGTTTCCAGCGTGCCAAGTGTGTCTTCCCGGCCAAAGGCGCGGGCACCGCCGACAGTGGCCATGGCCAGCACATCCCAGGCGGAAGTGGCGGCCGCATTTTCGATACCGGCCTTCCCGAACAGGGCGGCCATGCGCATTTCGTTGATCATGTTGAGTTCATTGTTGGAAGCGGCGCCATCCGTACCCAGGCACAGGTTGACACCGGCATCCAGAAGGGCCTGGGTACGGCAGATACCGCTGGCCAGGCCGGCATTCGACGCGGGACAGTGAACCACCGTGGCGCCGGCATCGGCGAGCAGGGCGATCTCGTCATCATTCAGCTGCGTGGCATGCACGCACTGCAACAGTTGTGACATCAGTCCCAGCCGGTTCAGTCGCTCGAGAGGACGGATGCCGGTGTTCTGTTCAGACTGCAGCACTTCGCGCGCGTTTTCATGGAGATGGATGTGAATCGGGATTTCCAGCTCGTTGGCCAGCATGGAGATCTTGGTCAGGGGGGCATCCGATACCGTGTAAGGGGCATGAGGGCCAAAGGCCACCTGGACATGTCCGTTATTCTTGTAGCGGTCATTCAGGTCGGTCGCCTTGTGAATGTATTCTTCGGCGTCCTGGGCGAACACGGTGGGAAAATCGAGGATGGGTGAGGCGAGCTGCACCCGGATATTGGCTTCGATGGCCACCTTGGCCACTTCATCGGGAAAAAAATACATATCCGTGAAGGCGGTGGTGCCGCCGCGCAGCATTTCGGCAATGGCGAGTGCTGCACCATCGCGAACGAACTCCTCACTGACCCACTTGCCCTCCGCAGGCCAGATCTTTTGCTCCAGCCAGGGCTGCAGGGGCATGTCATCGGCATAACCGCGAAACAGGGTCATCGGGGCGTGGCCATGGGCATTGATCAGGCCCGGTATCAGGACATGGTTTGGCAGGGTGATTTCACGGCTGGCGGAACAGGCAAGTTTCAGGGTTTCGGTGGGCCCGACTGCGACGATTTCATGGTGGCGGATTGCCAGGCTGTGGCCCTTGAGAATGAGGCCTTTTTCAGTCATTGGAACAAGCCATTCCGGGTGGATGAGGAAGTCCGCCTCGAAGGCGTCGGAGGGGCTTGCCGTGGAAGACATAATTGCCTGATTTTCCATGAAATATTCGGGGAAGGCGCAGTATACAGATTATTGCCTGAAACGGGTAGTTTTGCTGTTCTTGGGAGGTCTTTTTTGCTAGAATTTCAGCTTCGAAAACAGCCCTGAAAAGCAGGCAAAAAGCATAAAAATTTTGGGCAAAATTCCGGCGGCAAAGCGGGTAGCAATTCCCGTCAAAACAGCGCCTGAATTACCGGAAAAATACCGGCGAAGAAGGGTGACAAACAGGCGGCTAATGCATTCGATTCACCGCTACTCTCGCAACAACCCGTTTCCAAAACCAGGTAAAGGCTCCCGCGTCCCGGAACCGGAGACAGTTGTGGATTGTTGTGGTTAGTTGCACGCGGCTGAGCCGCAAGTGCAGTGACTGGACCGCCAAAGGACCAAACGAAAGCAACAGGACTGTAACAGGATAGACGTTATATGACAGACCAGCAGGACCCCATACAGACGGTCGCGATAGAAAGCGAAATGAGGCAGTCCTATCTCGATTACGCCATGAGCGTGATCGTGGGCAGGGCGTTGCCAGATGTCCGGGATGGGCTGAAACCTGTGCATCGGCGAGTCCTGTTCGCGATGAGCGAGCTATCCAACGACTGGAACAAGCCCTACAAGAAATCTGCCCGTGTCGTGGGCGACGTTATCGGTAAATACCACCCGCATGGCGACTCTGCCGTTTACGAAACCATCGTGCGCATGGCGCAGGATTTCTCCATGCGCTATACGCTGGTCGATGGCCAGGGCAACTTCGGATCTGTCGACGGCGATTCCGCGGCGGCCATGCGTTACACCGAAATCCGCATGGACAAGATCGCCCATGATCTGCTGGCGGACCTGGACAAGGAAACCGTCGACTTCTCGGAAAACTACGACGGCACCGAGCTGATACCCGATGTACTGCCAACCAAGGTGCCCAATCTGCTGGTCAACGGTTCCTCCGGCATCGCCGTGGGCATGGCCACCAATATTCCGCCGCACAACCTTACGGAAGTGGTCAACGGCACTATTGCCCTCATGGCCAATCCCGATCTCGATGTGGATGCCCTGATGGAATACATCACCGGCCCGGACTTCCCGACGGCGGGTCAGATCAGCGGCAGGGCAGGCATCGTCCAGGCTTACCGGACAGGACGCGGCAAGATCTATATCCGTGCCCGTGCCGATATCGAGGAAAATGAAAAGAACGGCCGCCAGAGCATCATCGTCACGGAAATTCCCTACCAGCTGAACAAGTCGCGGCTGATCGAGCGCATCGCCGAACTGGTGAAGGAGAAAAAACTCGAAGGCATCTCTGAGCTGCGTGACGAATCCGACAAGGATGGCATGCGTATTGTCATCGAATTGCGCAAGGGTGAAGTACCCGACGTGGTGCTGAACAATCTTTACGCCCAGACATCCATGCAGATGGTGTTCGGCATCAACATAGTCGCCCTCGTTGATGGCGAACCGAAAACCCTCAACCTGAAGGAGATGCTGCAGGCCTTCATTCGGCATCGCCGCGAAGTAGTGACGCGCAGGACGAACTACCTGCTGCGCAAGGCGCGTGAACGAGGTCATATCCTCGAAGGTCTCGCGGTGGCGCTCGGCAATATCGACGAGGTCATAGAATTGATCAAGTCCTCGCCTAGCGCGGCGGACGCCAAGGAAAAGCTGCTGGCCCGCACCTGGGTATCATCCGGCGTCGAAGCCATGCTGGCCAATGCCGGCCCTGATGCCTGTCGTCCGGATGACCTGCCGGAGGAGATGGGACTGCACGACGGCCACTACAAATTATCCCCGGAACAGGCACAGGCAATCCTGGAACTGCGCCTGCATCGCCTCACAGGCCTTGAGCAGGAAAAACTCATCAGCGACTACGCGGACCTCATCAGGCAGATCGGCGAGTTCCTGGAGATCCTGGGCAACCAGACACGGCTCATGGAAGTGATTCGCGAGGAACTGGAGGCAATCAGGGAAGAGTATGGCGATGAGCGCCGCACCGAGATCACCAGCTCCACTCACGACCTCACCGTCGAGGATTTGATCACCGAGGAAGATCGTGTCGTTACCATCTCCAAAGGCGGTTATGCCAAAAGCCAGCCGTTGTCCGACTACCAGGCACAGCGCCGCGGCGGCATGGGCAAGGCGGCTGCATCTGTGAAGGAAGAGGATTACGTCGAACATCTGCTCGTGGCGAGCAGCCACGACACCCTTCTGTGTTTCACCAGCGCCGGCAAGGTGTTTTGGCTGAGGGGGTTCCAGATACCGCTTGCTTCAAGAACATCCCGCGGCAAACCCATCGTCAACATCCTGCCGCTGGAAGAAAATGAAAGCATCACCAGCATGCTGCCAATACGCGAGTACGAGGAAGGCAAGTTCATCTTCTTCGCTACCGCCAACGGCACGGTGAAAAAGACGCCGCTGGACAATTTCTCACGCCAGCGCAGCGTTGGCCTGCGTGCCATCGAACTGGAAGAGGGTGATGTCCTGGTGAAGACGGCGATTACCGACGGCACCAAGGATGTCATGCTGTATTCCAGTTCGGGCAAGACCGTACGCTTCAAGGAAAGCGATGTCAGGGCCATGGGCAGGACTGCCCGCGGTGTGCGCGGCATCCGGCTGGAAAAAGACCATACGATGGTGGACATGATCATTCCGGAACCCGAAGGCCAGATACTTGCGGTCAGCGAGAATGGCTACGGCAAGCGCACCGTCGTCGATGAATTCCCGGTCAAGGGACGCGGCGGCAAGGG
>JALRBG010000121.1 GCA_023257855.1 Pseudomonadales bacterium
TTGATGCGCACACCCTGCAGGCGATACACGTCCTGGACTTCATTGACGATGTAATGGGCCAGGGCCTCGACGCCTTTCAGGCGCAGGATATCGTGCGGATTGGGCGGGCCGTCGGAAACGACTTCACCCCGTTCGATATATTCGCCTTCGAACACAGTCATCTGGCGCCATTTCGGGATCAGCACCTCGTAGTGGCTGCTGCCGTCGATGGGGTTCACGCCATCGGTCGGGGTAATGACCAGGCGGCGCTTGCCCTTGGTTTCCTTGCCGAAGCTGACGGTACCGGAGATTTCCGCCAGGATGGCCGGCTCTTTCGGTTTACGTGCTTCGAACAGGTCGGCAACGCGGGGCAGACCACCGGTGATGTCACGGGTCTTGGAACCTTCCTGGGGAATACGGGCGATCACGTCACCGATATTCACCTGTGCGCCGTCCTCTACACCCACGATGGCCTTGGCCGGCAGGAAGTAGTGCGCGGGCACATTGGTACCCGGCAGGGTCTGTTCCTTGCCTTTGCCGTCAACCAGGGTGATGGCCGGACGCAGTTCCTTGCCGCCGGAGGGGCGCTCGGACACGTCCATGACGGTGATGTTGGTCAGGCCGGTGATTTCGTCAGTCTGGCGTTTCACGCTCAGGCCTTCCTCCATGGAGGCGAACTTCACCTTACCGGCAACTTCCACCACGATCGGGTGGGTATGCGGGTCCCAGGTGGCAACTACCTGGCCGGCCTTCACTTCGGACTTGTCCGCACCACGTACCACGGCGCCGTAAGGCAGCTTGTAACGCTCCTTTTCACGACCGTTGGTGTCATTCACGATCAATTCGCCGGAACGGCTTACCACCACCAGGTCACCGTTGGTTCTTTCAACGGTCTTCATGTTGTGCAGGTGGATGGTACCGTCGGTCTTGATCTGGACATTGTCGGATGCCGTCGCCCTGGATGCCGCACCACCAATATGGAAGGTACGCATGGTCAGCTGGGTGCCCGGCTCACCGATGGACTGGGCGGCAACCACGCCGACCGCTTCACCAATATTGGCCAGGTGGCCACGAGCCAGGTCGCGGCCGTAGCACTTGCGGCAAATGCCGTTTTCGGCTTCACAGGTAATGGGTGAACGCACGATCACTTCGTCGACACCGGCTGTTTCAAGCCTGTCGACCAGTTTCTCATCGATCATGATGCCGGCTTCGATGATGGTGCTGCCATCACTGTCAAGGGCGTCACGGGCCAGGACACGGCCAAGCACCAGCTCACCGAGCGGCGCAATGATGTCACCACCTTCAATGACGGGGCTGGCATTCAGACCCTGGTCGGTACCGCAGTCCTCTTCCTTGATCACCAGGTCCTGGGAAATATCCACCAGGCGGCGGGTCAGGTATCCGGAGTTCGCGGTTTTCAAAGCGGTGTCAGCCAGACCCTTGCGCGCACCGTGGGTGGAGATGAAGTACTGCAGTACGTTCAGGCCTTCACGGAAGTTCGCGGTGATCGGCGTTTCGATAATGGAGCCGTCCGGCTTCGCCATCAGGCCGCGCATACCGGCGAGCTGACGAATCTGGGCGGGTGAACCCCTGGCACCGGAGTCGGAGTAGACATACACGGAGTTGAAAGACTCCTGATCCACTTCCTCGCCGTCGCGGTTGGTGACTTTTTCCTTGGACAGGCCATCCATCATGGATTTGGCGACTTGGTCATTGGCGCGTGACCAGATGTCGATCACCTTGTTGTACTTCTCGCCCTGGGTCACAAGACCGGAAGCAAACTGGGATTCGATTTCGGCAACTTCCGCTTCTGCTTCCCCGATCAGGGTGGCTTTCTCGTCAGGGATGACGAAGTCGTTCACACCGATGGAAGAGCCGGACCATGTGGAATAGCGGTAGCCCATGTACATCAGCTGGTCGGCGAAGATAACGGTTTCCTTCAGGCCGACGTTGCGGTAGCACATGTTGATGATATGGGAGATCTGCTTCTTCGCCATCTTCTGGTTGACCATGCTGAACGGCAGACCGTCCGGCACGATGCTGAACAGGATGACGCGGCCAACGGTGGTTTCCACCAGGCTGGTGTATTCCTGTTTTTCGCGGTTTTCATCGAACAGCACTTCTGTCAGGCGCACCTTGATGCTGGCCTGCAGGTGGGCAGCATTGGTGCTGAAGGCTTTCAGTACTTCGTCCACGTTGGCGAATACCATGCCCTCGCCTTTCGCGTTCACACGCTTGCGGGTCATGTAGTACAGGCCCAATACCACGTCCTGGGACGGTACGATGATCGGCTCGCCGGAGGCCGGGGACAGTATGTTGTTGGTAGACATCATCAGCGTACGCGCTTCCAGCTGTGCTTCAAGCGTCAGCGGTACGTGTACAGCCATCTGATCGCCGTCGAAATCGGCGTTGTAAGCGGCACACACCAGCGGGTGCAGCTGGATAGCCTTACCTTCGATCAATACCGGCTCAAACGCCTGGATACCGAGACGGTGCAGGGTCGGCGCGCGGTTTAGCAGGATAGGATGTTCGCGAATGACTTCAGCCAGGATATCCCATACTTCCGCAGTTTCCTTTTCGACCATCTTCTTGGCGGCCTTGATGGTGGTGGCAACGCCACGCAGGATCAGCTTGCCGAGAATGAAAGGCTTGAACAGCTCCAGCGCCATTTTCTTCGGCAGGCCGCACTGGTGCAGCTTCAGTGTCGGACCGACCACGATTACAGAACGGCCGGAGTAGTCGACACGCTTGCCAAGCAGGTTCTGGCGGAAACGGCCCTGCTTGCCCTTGATCATGTCGGCAAGGGACTTCAGCGGACGCTTGTTGGAGCCGGTGATGGCGCGGCCGCGACGGCCGTTGTCCAGCAGGGCATCCACGGATTCCTG
>JALRBG010000203.1 GCA_023257855.1 Pseudomonadales bacterium
CACGGTGATGTCGAAACCGGTCTGGCGCGGGAAGCCGTTGCCCGGACCGCCCAGGGCCACGCTGATCTCGCGCAGGGCGCGGTCATTCATGTCAACGACGCGGCGCCAGGTGATGCGGCGTACGTCGATACCCAGGGAATTGGAGTGGTGAATGTGGTTGTCCAGCATGGCGGATAACAAGTTGTGGGCGGCACCGATGGCGTGGAAATCGCCGGTAAAGTGCAGGTTGATATCCTCCATCGGGATGACCTGGGCATAACCACCACCAGCTGCACCGCCTTTCATGCCGAAACAGGGTCCCAGGCTGGGCTCGCGCAGGCAGATCGCGGTTTTCTTGCCAATGCGGCTCAGGGCATCGCCAAGGCCGACCGTGGTGGTAGTCTTGCCTTCACCTGCCGGAGTCGGGGAAATCGCGGTCACCAGGATCAGCTTCCCGTTTTTGCCTTTGCTCTTGGTGCGCAGGAAGTTGTAATCGATCTTGGCCTTGTAAGGACCGTATTGGAACAGGGATTCCGAGGGGATGCCCAGTTTTTTGCCGATTTCGCTGATCAGCTGCGGCTTGGCTTTCTGGGCAATCTGGATATCTGAGGGCTGCGACATAGAATGAATTCCCTTGTTGGTAGGATGGATTTCCTGGGTGGTTTGCGGTTTATTCTTTGAGCTTTTTCTGAAAATTTACTGTCGTGAAAAGCCTGTAATAACAGGCTGTTGCTCGCAAAGGCCGGCGATTTTAGCACCTTTGCATATGAAATTTAACCGCTGGCGGGCCCAACGCGGTATTAAATTTCACAGCATGGAAACACGGTGGATTTTACGCAGACAGTCCAACTGCCGGTTTGAACAAACTATAATGCGTATATGCAAATTCAATACTCCGCCACGACCCTGATTGCCGCTGTGTACAAACTGTGCCGGCCATTGCTCATCGGCTGCCTGTGCCTGTTCACCAGCACGGCAGGGGCCCAGTTTTTTTCCTACGAGACCGCCTATCCCGGCGTCGATTACGCCTCACGCCCGCTCGACGACCGCCTCACCAGACTGATGGCGGATATAGCCGCCGGCCGTAAAACCCTGGAATACGATGCCGCCAATCGCGGCTACCTGGACTCCCTGCTGGCCGCGCTGGAGATCGATCCGGATTCGCAGTTCCTGGTGTTTTCCAAGACCGCCCTGAAAACCCGCTTCGTCACGGCCAAAACACCTCGCGCCCTCTATTTCAACGACGACACCTATGTGGCTTTCATCCAGAACAGCCGCTCGCTGGAGATCGCCGCCATGGACCCGGTGCTGGGACCGGTATTTTTCGATTTCAGCCAGGACCCGGAGCAGATCAGCAGCGAGCGGGAAATGAACCGCTGCCTGCGCTGCCATGACAGCTACTCGATGACCGGCGGTGGTGTGCCGCGATTCCTGCTCAGCTCGGTGATCGCCAACCCGGAAGGGGAGATCGTCACGCATGAGATCAGCATCATCACCGATACCTCGACGCCGCTGAACCGGCGCTGGGGCGGCATGTACGTCTCCGGCATGCATGGCAGCCAGGAAATCATGGGCAACTTTGTTGTCGATGACGTCGCGAAACTGCTGAACCTCGACCTCAGCCCCAATGGCAACAAGGCCGACCTGTCCGAATACCTCGATACCTCACCTTATATAAGCAGCGGCAGCGACATCGTCGCGCTCATGGTCCTCGAGCACCAGATCGAAGTACAGAATCTTCTTACGCGGCTGAGTTTCGAAAGCCGCACGCGCCTGCACGAGAATGGCAGCCTGTCTGATGATGAACTCGTGGAGCTGACCCGTCCGGTGCTGGAGTCGCTGTTCTTTGCCAATGAAGTGGCGCTGACTGATAAGATCACGGGTTCGTCCGGTTTCGCCGACAATTTCCAGGCCAGGGGACCGAAAGACGACCAGGGCCGTTCTTTACGCGACCTCAACCTGGAAACGCGCACCTTTGAATACCCGCTCAGCTACCTGGTCTATTCCGATGCCATCGAGGCCTTGCCCGGGGAAGTGAAGAGATACCTGTTCGATGGCATCCGACGCGTGCTGTCCGGTGAGCTCCAGGATGCCGCTTTCTCCCACCTGGATGCGCAAGCCAGGGCAGCCATCACCGCCATCCTGCGTGCGACCAAACCGGACATCCTGGCAGAAGGCGGTTAACGGCCTGAACGAATAACGCCGCCGGCCGGTCTTGACTGGATAGCAGCAAACGCCCGGTGGCTCCGGTAACTCCATGGAAATCATGGTAAAAACGGGTGAAGTCAGTACAATCCGCAGGACTGGATTACAGACAATGACCAAGAATTTCCTGAAATCTCTCGCGATTGCCGCACTCCTTGCGACCTGGCAGCTGCCGGCGCTTGGACAGGGCGTATCCGAACTTGTCCCGGGTTCGGGCACCCACGTGGATGCCCAGCTGGTGGCGGAAACCGAAGCGGCCATACCGGGCGAATCGCTCTGGGTCGCCCTGCGGCTCGAGCACGTGGATGCGTGGCACACCTACTGGAAGAATCCCGGCGACGCCGGCAAGCCCACGGAGATCAGGTGGCAGCTGCCGGAAGGTGTAACCGCCGGCGAGATCGTCTGGCCATTGCCCGAACGTTTCGACCTGCCTGCCGACCTGGTGGATTTCGGCTACAAAGGCGAGATATTCCTGCTGACCGAACTGACCATCCCGGCATCCTTTGCCGGCACCACCCTGCAGATCGGCGCCGATGCCCAATGGCTGGAATGTGAAGAGATCTGCATCCCCGGCGGCGCCTCGGTCACCCTGGACATGCCGGTTGGCACCGGGCCGGCCCGCACCGATTCGCGCTGGACCGACGGCTTCGATGCCACGCGCAGGAATCTGCCGCGGTCGGATGTCACCTTCGACGCCATGTTTTCCATCACCGGGGAAGACATCAACCTGCTCGTCCAGGCCACCGAGCCCGTATTTGAAAATGCGCAACGTATTACGTTCATTCCAGATACACACCGTGTGCTCGACTATATCGCCGAGCAGAACATCACCAACCAGTTATCCAGCCTGCAGCTGTCGCAGAAAGCCCATTCCCGTGCCCTGAGGGAATCGCCCGAGCGCGTGGGCGGTTTGCTCATCGTCGAGGACGGGTCAGGGGAAGTCGTTACCTATGACATCCAGGCCGCACCCGAAGGCGTGACAATGGCTGCGCTTGAAGGCGACATGACAACGGGTACCCAGCCGGCAGGCGGCATGAATCTCTTCACCGTATTTCTGTTCGCTATGGCTGGCGGTCTCATTCTCAACCTGATGCCCTGCGTGTTTCCGGTACTTTCCCTGAAGGCCATGAGCCTGGCCAGCAACGCCACGGCACCTGTGCGGGAACAACGGCTGCATGGCATTGCCTATGCGGCAGGTGTCATCCTGTCATTCCTTGGTCTCGCCGGTGTCCTGCTGACGTTGCAGGCGGGTGGTTCCCTGATCGGCTGGGGATTCCAGCTGCAGTCACCCTGGTTCATCGCCGCCCTGGTGTTCCTTTTCTTCCTGATGGGCCTGGCCATGTCCGGCGTCATCGAAATTGGCACAGGTATCATGGGCCTGGGCTCCGGTCTCGCCGACAAGGAAGGGTATACCGGCTCGTTCTTTACCGGCGTGCTGGCGAGTGTGGTCGCCAGCCCGTGCACGGCACCGTTCATGGGTGCCGCACTCGGGTTTGCCTTTACCCAGTCCATGCCCGTGGCACTGATCGTCTTTGTTGCACTCGGCTTCGGCATGGCGCTGCCGTTCCTGCTGTTTTCCTTTGTTCCCGCTCTGGCGAGGATGCTGCCGCGGCCTGGCAGCTGGATGCTCACGTTCCGCCAGTTCCTGGCCTTCCCGTTGTATGCCACGGCCGTATGGCTGCTGTGGGTGCTGGGCCGCCAGACCAGCGCCGATGCCATGGCCCTGGTGGTTGGCGGCTGCGTCTTCATCGGGTTGGCAGCCTGGCTGTACCAGCGCCAGTCGCAGTCGAAATGGCGCTACCTGGAAATCGGCATCGGCATCGCGTGCATCGCCGCCGTGCTGAGCCTGCTGACATCGCCGCTACTGGAAACCCGTGATGCGGTTGCCAGTGCCGACACCGCGGGTGAGGGATACGAGGTTTACAGCGACGCCCGCCTGGAAGAATTGCGTCGGCAGGGCAGGCCGGTGTTCGTCAACATGACGGCATCCTGGTGCATCACCTGCCTGGTCAATGAACGGATGGCGCTCAGCTCGGATAGCGTGATGCAGGCGCTGGCCGACAACGATGTCACCTACCTGAAGGGCGACTGGACCAACAACGATCCGGCCATCACCGAAGTGCTCAAGCGCTACCAGACCAGCGGCGTGCCGTTGTACCTGATGTATCCTGCCGATCCGTCGCAACCGGCTGAAGTCCTGCCGCAGATACTTACCGAAGGCATTATCCTTGACGCACTCAGCCGTATCTGAATACCTGGTATTTCTTTCCTGAAAAAATCGCTGGTCCTGCCGAATTGAATCGGGGGATGGGATATGGTCGTTCTGGCGAACGCAAACGTACATCCCTGTACGCTCGGCCTCGCCATCCCTGGCTCGGACGTCGCCCGAACGACCATATCCCATCCCCGTAATGACTTCGAAAAGTTCTTTTCCTGATGTTTTCACAGGATATTCCAACTCCACATCTTTCAGGGCATTCGGTAGAATGACGCCTTTTTTGAAGTTCGCGCAGAGGACACTATGCAATTACTGGATGGCAAGGCAACAGCCAAGGCACTGAAAGAGGATATCGCGGCCAAGGTCGCGGAAATCAAGGCGGCGGGCGGCAAGGTTCCCCACCTGGCCGCGGTGCTTGTCGGCAGCGACGGCGGCAGCAAGACCTATGTCAACAACAAGGTGCTGGCCTGCAAGGAAGTCGGTTTCGAATCCACCCTCATCGAGCTGCCGGAAGAGACTTCCGAGGAAGAGTTGCTTGGCATCGTGGACAAGCTGAACAAGGATGCCAATATCGACGGTTTCATCGTCCAGGTCCCACTGCCCAAGCAGATCGATGAGGACAAGGTGACCCTGGCCATCGACCCCAACAAGGATGTCGACGGTTTCCATCCGCAGAACCTGGGCCGGATGATGCTGGGCCTGCCCACGCACATTTCCGCCACCCCCAACGGTATCGTCGAACTGCTCAAGCGCAACAACATCGAGACCAGCGGCAAGCACTGCGTCGTCGTCGGCCGCAGCAATATCGTCGGTACACCGATGTCCGTGCTGATGTCACGTAATGCCAATCCTGGCAACTGCACTGTCACCGTCGTGCACAGCCGCACTACCAACATGAAGGAGATCTGCGCCAGCGCGGACATCCTTATCGTCGCCATCGGCAAGCCGGAATTCGTTACCGCTGACATGGTGAAAGAAGGCGCGGTGGTCATTGACGTGGGCACTACCCGGGTTCCCGATGATACCCGCGAACGCGGCTGGCGCCTGACCGGCGATGTCGATTTCGAGGGCGTGAAGGACAAGTGCAGCTGGATCACCCCGGTTCCCGGGGGGGTCGGTCCGATGACCATCGCATCCCTGATGCAAAATACCCTGAATGCAATCAGCATGAAGTAGACGATGACCGACGCCCTGACCGAACTCAAACCCTTCCTGGCCCGCGTCGCAGACGGCAACGTGCTGTCGTTCGATGATGCCCGAGAAGCCTTCGAGATCATCATGTCGGGGCGTGCCACGCCAGTGCAGATCGCCGGCTTCCTGGTGGCCCTGCGTATGCGCGGCGAA
>JALRBG010000264.1 GCA_023257855.1 Pseudomonadales bacterium
ACGGCTTCAACGAGGCGCTGCGTTCTGCCCTTCGTGAAGACCCGGACATCATTCTTGTCGGTGAGCTGCGTGACCTCGAGACCATCCGCCTGGCGCTGACCGCCACTGAAACCGGTCACCTTGTGTTCGGCACCCTGCATACCACCTCCGCCGCCAAGACTATCGACCGTATCGTCGACGTGTTCCCGGCGGCAGAAAAATCCATGGTGCGTTCAATGCTGTCGGAATCCCCGCAGGCTGTTGTCAGCCAGACCCTGCTGAAGAAAGTCGGTGGTGGCCGTGTCGCTGCCCATGAAATCATGATCGGCACGTCGGCTATCCGCAACCTGATCAGGGAAGACGAGATCGCGCAGATGTATTCGGCCATCCAGACCGGCCAGAGCGTTGGCATGCAGACTCTCGACCAGTGCCTGAAAGGCCTGGTGCAGAAAGGACTGGTTGAAAGAAGTGAAGCCGCGGGCAAGGCTAAGGACGCCAACCAGCTGTGGTGATTGTTTAACGAAAAACGCCGGCATGAAGCCGGCGTTTTTGTTTCAGGGCTTGTTGGAATTTTCTGCAAGCCACGACTCCAGAATGAGCTGGGCCGCATAGCTGTCGACGATGGCCTTGTCGTTGAATTTTTTACCGCCGCGTTCCGCATTGGCCCGGCTCAGGTCTTTCGCTTCCCGTGTGCTCAGCCGCTCGTCCATGGTGTGGCAGGGCAGGTCAAAACGTTCCTCTAGCCTGGCAATGAATTGCGTGGCCTTCACGGTCATGTCGTTTTCCGAGCCGTCCATGTTGTAGGGCATTCCAACTACAAAGGCATTCGGTAGCCACTGGTTGATTATCTTTGCCAGCTGGTCCCAGTCGGGCTCGCCGTTGGTGGCGCGAATGACCGGAATGGCCGATGCCGTGCCGGTGACAGTCTGGCCGACAGCCAGCCCCATCTTGTGGGTGCCGTAATCGATACAAAGCAGGGTCCGGGCAGTCAGGGTTGTGCGCCTGTGATCAGCTGTGGCCGACGTCGGTGGTGAGCTGGGCCATGCTGAAGCCCAGGGTGGCCGCCGCCATGTCGGGTTTGCCGGCATAGTTGCGGGAAAAAATGATGTCCTTGGAGGCAGGGCAGATAATCCATGCATTATCGGCGATCTCCTGTTCCAGCTGGCCGGGGCTCCAGCCCGAGCAGCCAAGCGCCACCAGGTAATTTTCCGGGCCCTCGCCGCGGCTGATATCGTCGAGGATGTCCTTGGAGGTGGTGATGAACAGGTCGTCGGTGATTTTGAGGGTAGACTGCCAATGGTCATCCGCGTCGTGCAGGATGAAGCCCTTGTCGGTTTCCACGGGACCGCCTGAGAGTACGATGGCTTCACCGCTTTCAGGCCGCTTCACTTCAATATCCAGCTGGCTGAAAATTTCCTTCAGTTTCAGCTGCAGGGGCAGATTAACCACAATTCCCAGGGCGCCGTCTTCCCCATGCTGCCACATGTATACCACGGTATTGCCGAAATAGGAGCCGCTTAGCTGCGGCATGGCTATCAGGAAGTGGTTTGTTAAATTCAGTTTCTCGCTCATGGTCAGTAACCCGGTGGTTGCTGATACTGAATATTGGGGTTGTTGCGGTCCTTTCAACTGTCGCCGTCAAAAACTGCGCAGAGTGTTGTTGCGCTGGAATTGCCATGTCCTGATGATATCCAGCAGGTCCACCTCCTTGCGCATGTCCGGCGGGAACGGGTCGTACGGGGCGGCGATGTGCACGATGCGAATAGCGGATTCATCGAGAATGCGGTGGCCAGAAGAACTGAGTACGCGGATGTCCGCTACCGAGCCGTCCGAGCGCAGCGACACCAGCAGCCTAAGGTTGCCGTATATACCCTGAGAGCTCGCCTGTGCCGGGTAATTCAGGTTGCCGATGGCTTCGACCTTCTTGCGCCAGTTTTCCAGGTAGAGGATATCGCGTGCCTTTTGCGTGGAGGCTGAGGAAATGGTGTAGCGGCGGGGACGCTTGGCATATTCCTGGCGGCGGATGTCCAGTTGTGCCTGCAGGCTGGCCAGGCGGTTGTTGAACTCGGTATTGCTCAGGTTCTCCAGCGGCTGGTCGGGAACATCCACCGGCCTGTCCTCGATGGTATCCTCGCTGACTCTGTCCTGGCTTTCGGCAACCGTGGTGATTACCTGGTCCTGAACGAGGGGTTGTTCGGGCGTGTTCACGATAAAAGGACTGACTTCCTGGATGGTGTCATCACTGAAGCGTGACTGGACCGGCGTGCTCGGCGCAGCCTTTTCTTCCTGGCTGCCGCTGCCCTGCTGGTTTTCCTGGGCCAGGAAATCGGCCTCTTCAGGGGCTTCCTGGCTGCGGTACTGGGCAAGGGTGATTTCCAGCGACGTGCTCGAGTTGGCCTGTTCAAGTATGCCGAAGCCGATGCCGAGGATGAATGCGACGTGCAGGCAGATCGACACGAACATGGTGAAACCGAAGCGTTCGCTGGACAGGGACTTGGTTTCAGTGGCCACGGCTGTGTTCATAAGAACCGTTCAGTTGTTCCCGTTCACAAAACCGGGTCAGCGTTTACCCTGCAGTTCGCCTTCTATGCAGTTCATCAGGTCGCCGGCAATATCGATATTGAAGGCCAGATCGAGTTCCCTGACACAGGTCGGGCTGGTCACATTGACCTCGGTTAGATAGTTGCCGATGACATCCAGGCCCACGAAATATAACCCGTGCTTGCGCAGGGTGGGGCCAACCTGGTCACAAATCCAGCGATCCCTGTCCGACAGCTCGACTCCCTTGGCGGTGCCGCCGGCAGCCAGGTTGCCGCGTGTTTCATTCAGGGCCGGCAGGCGCGCCAGGGCATAACCGACAGACTCGCCGTTGATCATCAGGATGCGCTTGTCCCCGGCGGTGATCTCGGGGATGAAGGTCTGGGCCATGATCTGGCGGTTGCCATACTCCGTCAGCATCTCGATGATGACGCTGACATTGGGATCGCCTGGCTTGATGCGAAAAACACCGGTGCCGCCCATCCCGTCCAGCGGCTTGAAGATGACGTCGCCATGGGACTTGTAGAAATCAGTCAGCAGTTCCTTGTTGCGGGTCACCAGCACATCCGTGCAGCACTGGGGAAACAGGACGGTGGCGACCTTTTCGTTGAAGTCCCTGAGTGCCTGCGGCTTGTTGACCACGAGTACACCTTCGCGCTCGGCCTGCTCCAGGATATAGGTACTGTAGATGTATTCACGGTTGAAGGGCGGATCCTTGCGCATCAGGATGACATCCACCTCGGCCAGGGAGGCGCGTCGCGGCTCCTTGAGCTGGTACCAGCCGGACGGGTCCATCTTCACGGTGAGTTCGTGCTGGAGGGCCATGGCCTTGCCATTTTCCAGGTACAGGCCGCGCTGCTCTATATAGACAAGGGACCAGCCGCGGGACTGGGCGGCATTGAGCATGGCCAGGGTTGTGTCTTTCTTGAAATTGATGCCGCTGATGGGATCCATCACGACTGCTAGCTTGATTGTCATTTACGACTCCGGCGCACGCGAATGTCGGGATTATAGCAAAAAGGCGACATCAGGAACCTTGAATGGGGCCGGCGCAAAATGCCGGTAATCTCTGCTAGAATTGTGTGCTTATTTATTTTGTCCGCCAACTGCAAGGAATACCAATTGCGCCTGCTGGGTTTTTACTGGGGCATCACAGGAGTCATCGCCTTCCTGTCGTTCGCGGTGCTCAGGCTGTCGCCCCGGATCTGGGAACTCGCTGATTATTCCCTGGATATGCTGCACTGGGGCGTGCTGGTATTCTTCACGGCGTGGATGGCCTGGGCGGAGGGCTACAAGGGGTTTCACCGCGCATTCTCACCGCGCGTTGTGGCAAGAGCGAGTTACCTGCGCTCCGACCAGCACAGTCACCCGGTCCTGTCAGTGTTCGCACCAGTGTACTGCATGGGGTTCATCCATTCCACGCGCAAGCGCAAGATCGTTTCCTTCACCGTAACGTTTGCCATCTTCGGGCTGGTCATGCTGCTGAGGATCACGCCGCAACCCTGGCGCGGCATCATAGATGCCGGCGTGGTAACCGGCCTCGGCCTGGGCATCCTGTCGCTGGTGTTCTTCTGGCTGCAGGTGGAAACCGGTCACTGGAAGCACGACATCCCCCTCGACCTGCCTGAAAACAGTACTAGCCAGGGCGACTGAATCAGGCCGGCAGCACTTCCCTGAGCTGGCGTTCAGCGACGGCAAATGAAAAATGGCTCTCAATATTTTCCTTGCCGGCTTTTGACAGGGCGATCCACAAGGCCTCATCGTCATGGAGGCGCAGGATTTCTCCCGCGAATGCTTCCGGCGTGTCGGCAACGAGGATGTCCTGGCCGTGCACCAGTCCCATCCCTTCTGCAGCCATTGGCGTTACGACCATGGGAACACCGAAAGAAAGGCTGGAATTGATCTTGCCCTTGACGCCAGCCCCATAGCGCAGCGGCGCGATACTCAGGCGGATGTTGTCAAACAGCGGCGCGATATCCGACACGAAACCGGTAAAGATTACGTTATCGCTGGCCCGGGCTTTCAGGTGGCCGGGCACATGGCCCCCGACGATATGCAGGCGCAGGGTTGGATTTTTTGCCAGCACCAGCGGAAAAATATCGTCGAGGAAATACAGCATGGCGTCCGTGTTCGGCGGATGCTCGAAATTGCCGATAAAAAGCATGTCCCGGCGTTCGGCAAAGGTGCCTTTGGTCTCGTGAATTGCGTGGACATTGCTCAGGAGCCTGACATCCACGTCAGGCGCTTCAAGGCGGAACAGGTCGAGCTCCACCGGGCTGACCACCAGCGTCGCGTCGGCCTTGCGCGCGACACCCAGTTCCTGCGACTTGCGCAGGACCGCCGATTCCCGGGCGGCCGGATCACCCGTTAGTTCGGCCTCCCGCTCCTCGCGCAGGAAATGCAGGTCCACCGTATCGAAAAGTACCCTGGCCTGCGGACAGCAGGCCTTGACGTCGTCGATGTATTTTTCGGCGTAATCGGCGCGGCTGAGTATCACCGCGTCGAACTGCCCGCCCCAGGCTTCGAGGTAGCCGCGCACCGATTCCACGTACGGGGCATACTGGCACTCGATGCCCAGCGCCTGCATCTGCGGTGTATAGCTTTCATGGAAGTGCAGGTTGGCCGGCAGGAAGGTCACCTTGTAGCCCAGGCGCTGCAGGATGCGCAGGATATTGAACATGCGCAGGGAGCCTGAGTCATGGTCGGGCATGAGCACGCGTGCGTCTATTACCAGGATGCGTTTGTCGACATGGCGCTCCTTCTCCAGGTGGGGCAGCTCGCCGTTGGGCCGGTGATCCGCCAGTGCATCCTGCCAGCGTTCGAAGAACTTGCCGAAGTTCACTTCCTGGTATTTTTTCACCCCGCTTTGCGTGTCCGTTCCCGAAGTGATGCCCTCGAAATGAATGATGGTGGCGGCCGGCTGGTAGTATACCTGCTTGCCCGACTGGCGTACCCGGAATGCAAGATCCGTATCCTCGTAGTAGGCCGGCAGGTAGCGCTCATCGAATCCGCCCAAGGCGCTGAAGTCGGTGCGGCGAATCATCAGACAGGCGCCCGAGCAGTAATCGGCGCGGCGGCAATAGGCATACTCGGGCTTGTTGGGATCGTCGTTGCGGCCGAAGTTCCAGGCACTGCCGTCCTGCCACACAAGGCCGCCGGCTTCCTGCAGTCTGCCGTCGGCATAGACGAGGCGCGCACCGACTAGGCCGACATCCGGGAAGTCGGTAAAGGTCATGCACATGGCCCCGAGCCAGCCTTCCTTGACCTCGGTGTCATTGTTGAGCAGGACCAGGAACTCACCACTGGCGCGAGCGGCGCCAGTGTTGCAGGAACGGATGAAGCCGGCGTTCTTTGCATTGCGGATGACCGTGATGCCGCTGATGCCGGCCAGCATTTTCTCTGTCTTGTCGGTGGAATGGTCATCCACCAAGATGATCTCCACGGCATCTTCGCCAAGGTGGCCAAGAATGCTTTGCAGGCAGTGGAAGGTATACAGGTGCTGGTTGTAAACCGGGATGACGATGCTGAATTTCGGTGAACTGCAGGGTGGGAATGAGAGCCGCGCGTATTTTTTTGCGATCGGCAGTTCCTGCTTCATTTCCCTGAAGCGGTTGCGCCGCTCCGCCAGCTTGATCTTGAGGCGGCCGATGATGCCGCGGAAACCTTCGAGTTGCCAGTACCAGCGTATCCTTGTCAGCGTGCGTAACGGGCGAGTCAGCTTCCAGCTCCGGCTGCCATAGACCGTGTCGAGTTCCTCTCGAAGCGACTGCGAGATTGCACGATAAACCGCGGCTTCATTCTGCATTTCTGCCCTGGCGGTTTCCGTGCGCTCGTGGGCAGCAATCTCCGCCAGGAACTGGGCTTCCTTGTTATTGAAGAGATCCTTGAGTTTTTCGATGTGCTTTTCGCTTTCCGCGATGTGCTTTTCGCTTTCCGCGATGTGCTTTTCGCTTTCCGCGATGTGCTTTTTACTTACATCAAGCCGATCGGACAACTCCCGGATCCGATTCCGGTAAACAGCAAGGCGGGGAAATT
>JALRBG010000308.1 GCA_023257855.1 Pseudomonadales bacterium
ACAAGTAACGCTACGACGCAGATAACGATAAGCTCGAAAAAACTGGGATCAAACATTGGATACCGGGTTCAGCGTGGCTGAAAGTGGCAAGCAGATGGTGTGCCGGTCAGGCCTGCTTTTCTTCGGAAGATTCATCCACCTTTTCGGCTTTCACGTCGAAGGTGTCGTTCTCGTCTTCTATACGCGCCTGGGAATTCTGGGTCTTGCCTTCGTCATCCTTCATGGCATTCTTGAAGCCTTTCAGGGCGCCGCCCAAGTCCGACCCGATGTTCTTCAGTTTCTTGGTGCCAAAGACCAGGATCACGATCACCAGGATGATGAGCAGTTGTGTCAGATTAACGCCGCCAAGTCCCATGATTACCTCCTATGAATTCCTTGATTAGCTTCTCCTGCCAGACATGCCGCCGGCAGGAAGGGTAGCCATTGTATCAGTCTTGCTTTGCTTGTCGTGAGCAATAAAAAATCGTGTTTCCAATCTGTGATGATTTCCCGCAAGAACAAGAAATCTGCACCGAAAATTTGTGATTATTTCCCGCATTACGGAAAAATCCGCGTGAAAATTCTGCGATTATTTCCCGCGCGACGCTTTTTCATCCAATCCGCTAACACCGAAACGCCGTTCCAGTTCGGCCAGCACGGCTTCCGGTCCTGTATCCAGGTGCGCCAGCATGACCAGGGTGTGAAACCACAAATCCGCGGTTTCACGGACAAGGTGGGCAGAATCACCGTTCGCCTTCGCTTCCCTGGCCGCCTCGATGGTTTCACCGGACTCTTCAGCCACCTTGGCCAGGATTTTATCCAGACCTTTGTGGTGCAACTGTGCCACGTAGGAAGAGTCCGGATCGGCGTTTTTCCTTTCCTCGATGATGGCAGACAGTTTTTGCAGGGTATCGGTCATGGTAATGTCTTAATCAGTCGTTAATCGTAAATGTCGTCCGGGCTCTTGATGACCGGCTCACTTTCCACCCACTGGCCATCAACGAGTTGCAGAAAATAGCAGCTTTCCCTTCCCGTGTGGCAGGCTATCCCGCCGAGCTGCTCCACCTTGTAAATGATGCAGTCCTGGTCGCAGTCCAGGTAGAGACCATGCAGTACCTGAACATGACCCGAATCCTCGCCCTTGCGCCACAGTTTCTGCCGTGAGCGGGACCAGTAAATGGCGCGGTTTTCCTGTACGGCAAGGCCGAGGGCTTCACGGTTGACCCAGGCCTGCATGAGTACACGGCCGCTTTCCCAGTCCTGGGCAATAGCCGGGACCAGCCCGTCGCTGTTCCAGTTGACCCTGTCTAGCCAGTCAGTACCCATGATCGCTGTTTTTTTAAATAGCCGTCAGAAATTCAGGGGGCAAGGATACTCTATTTTGGGGCACGGGGTCAGAATTCAAGACAGTAATGGCCGCTTGTCACCAGGCTTTCAGCGGCGCAGGACCAGCAGCGCCAGCCCGGCAGTGGCAAGGATGAGGGTCGTAGCGGGAAGCCTATCCAGTGAGCCGGCCACACCGGGCAGCAGCGACACTGCGGCAGCCGCCAGCGCCGCGAGACCGAAAATGGTATAGCGTCTTGCCCTGGCCGCTTCCGCCTTCGCCATATGTGCTTCCTGATCCTGCTGCAAACGCTCCCGGTGCAGGCGGGCGTACTTCAATTCCTGCATGGATCCATAAATCAGCTCCGGAATTTCCGGCAGCTGCTCCAGCCATTCCGGAATCTTCTCGCTGATCTTCTTCAGGTTGGCGATCGGTGACAGGCGCTCACGCTGCCAGTTCTCCAGGAAGGGGAGAGCGTTGTCCCAGAGATCGAGGTCGGGGTAGAGCTGCTTGCCCAGGCCCTCGATGTTGAGCAGTGTTTTCTGCAGGAGCACCAGGGATGGCTGGACCTCCATGTTGAACCTGCTGGCGGTTTGAAACAGCTGCAGCAGGAGCATCCCGAACGAGATGTCCTTGAGCGGCTTCTGGAAGATCGGTTCACATACGCTGCGCATGGTGGCTTCGAAGGCATTGACCGGCGTGTCCGGCGGCACCCAGCCGCACTCGACATGCAGTTCAGCCACGCGGCGGTAATCGCGCTTGAAAATCGCGAGCAGGTTTTTTGCCAGGTAGTACTGGTCATCACGGCTCAGCGTGCCGATGATGGCGCAATCGAGCGCTATGTATTGCGGGCGCTCCGGATGCTCTGTCGATACGTAGACATTGCCCGGGTGCATGTCGGCATGAAAGAAGCTGTGGTTGAACACCTGGGTGAAGAATATCTCCACACCGCGTTCGGCCAGCAGTTTCAGGTCGATGCCGGCTTCCTGCAATTCTTTCACTCGGCTTACGGGTATGCCGTAGATGCGCTCCATGACCAGCACGTTGGTGCGGCAGTAGTCCCAGTACACCTTC
>JALRBG010000333.1 GCA_023257855.1 Pseudomonadales bacterium
CCGAACGCCGTTTCCAGTGGCGTCCAGCGGGAGGCTTGACCGCCCTGGCCTATGCCGCGCGCGAAGGCTGCCTGGACTGTGCCCACCACCTGGTGGAAGCTGGCGCGGATATCGACCTGGGTGACGTGGAAAATGTCACTCCGCTGAACCTGGCTATCATGAATCTGCGTTTCGATACCGCGAAATACCTGATCGAATCCGGTGCCAATGTGGACAAGTGGAGTTTGCGTGGTGAGAACCCCGTGTATTCGGCGGTTGACGTGAATACCCTGCCCCATGGCGGATATCCTGATCGTCCATCCACCGATATGACGACCAGCCTGGATATACTCGAGATCCTGCTGGATGCCGGCGCCAACCCGAATCTGCAACTGAAACTGCAACCGACATACCGCAGCCTCAAGGATGATCGCGGTGCCGACCGCATGCTGAACATTGGCGCAACGCCACTCCTGAGAGCAGCGAAAGGTCACGACGTGGAAGCCATCAAATTATTACTGGCCCACGGCGCCCATGTGGATCTGCCGAACCGCGAAGGCACCACGCCCCTGATGGCTGCAGCTGGACTCAATGCCAGTTCCATCGATACCCGTGGCGACTACACCACGCCACTGGCCGGTCAATACGCGAAAGAAACCGTCGCCCTCCTGCTGGCCAATGGTGCCGACATGGATAAAGCCGACAAATTTGGACGTACTGCCCTTCACGGGGCGGCCACCTGGGGCTGGAATCCGGTAATCCAGTATCTTTACGAAGCAGGTGCCAATATCCTGGCCGAGGACAATAACGGCCTGGCTCCCTTAAACTACGCCATGGGTGAGCGTTCTGGTGGTGGCGGTAGAGGCGGCAGCGGCGATATACGCCCGGAAACTGCGGACCTGATCCAGGAATTGTTGTTGCAATAACACGTTGCAGCTTCAGTACTTTTTTCCGGCAGGCTCCTGGTCGTTTTCAATTTGGACCTGTTCTTATGTATCTGAAACACCCTTGATGGTCAGATACCCCCCCGTGACTGATTCCTATCAAGTACAGCAGGCTTTCAGACAAAGCAGGAAATGCAATATTCTCTCCCGGAATTTCCCAGCGCCAGAGCGTATAACCATATCCCACTAGTGCAGTAAGGGTTATGTAAAACATTTGTACCTTACCGATATCCACGTATGTATCAGGATTTTTTCCCTCGTTCATGAAAATATCCTTAAAGTGCGGCTCATGGTCGGTTTTTACTATTAGGGAACCGCTTGAAAGTCTCTGTTGTTTCACTATCACGGCACCCCCAGCACTACCGACACTAATTCCCATGAGCGCGACCAGCTCGCCTGTTAGGGAGAAATCAGTACTTCTCAGGCTCAAAGCCACCGCTGTCCATGCAGAAACGACCAACAGACTATCTGCAGACGCGACAGGCTGACCCTGTTGGTCTGGTCGATCAGGACGCCATACCATTTTTTATTTTCATTTCTGCATAAGCCGACACTTACAAAGATTCCTATCAGGAGCAAAAAACAAATAATCCAATTCATGCTAATTCCAGCCATTTTTCATCCCCCTTGTTAGATGCCAGATGCATTATGGAACCAGCAGGTTATAACAAATAAAGGCGGGTAGGTAATTCAGTGAAAAAATACTGTTAAAACAAGAAGAAAGCCTGGAATTAAAAAGAGTATTATGTGCTCAGACCGCACAATTCAGGTCTGGAGAAATATTATGAAATACTGTTGCCAGAATGCTCTATCAGTCACTTTGTCTGTCCTGGGGCTTATTCTTGTCTCTATTTCTGGATCAGTAGCCCAGCCAGATAACAACTCCATGACAGCGGGAGACTATATCGCTATACAGCAATTGGTTAATCGTCTTAATTTCGCCCTCGACTACTGTACCAATGAAGGTCAGGATTTTGCGGATCTGTTCACTGAAGATGGGCAATACATTATTGACCAGGGCGACGGCAATCCCTCTGTACGCAGCCATGACCAGCTGGCCGCCCTGGCGGGTGGGCCTACATGCGATTCACGCAGAACAGTACCGTCTTCCTACATCCTGCATTTATCCGAGAGCCTGGTGATTAAGCCTGAAGGGGAAGGAGCGCGAGGCATGTCCTATGCGATTTACCCTGCCAACCACGGCAACTACCTGAACAATGAAACCGCAGGACAGTTGGGAATTTATCATGATGTCTATGTGAGAACTGCTGAAGGCTGGAAGATCAAATCCAGACGTCATGAAACCAAACCTGTAATCGGAGAGGTATCTTTATAAAAATTCCCGATATCTCAATCTCACATGGGCGTGCGCCCACCACACTCGCTGCGCTCGCGGGGCAGGCTCAGCGCGTTAAAAAGAGCAAACAAACAGTTTGGCTTGCTCCCGCAGGAACGGGACGAGTTTTACGAGCCCTTGGACGGCCCCACACAAAGCGGACCTCCCCAGGGATCAGGACATCGTAAACTTGAATCAAAAAAAAAGCCCGCCTCTTACGAGGCGGGCTTTTCTTGTTTGAAGCCTGACGATGTCCTACTCTCACATGGGGAGGCCCCACACTACCATCGGCGATGAACGGTTTCACTTCTGAGTTCGGGATGGGATCAGGTGGTTCACGTTCTCTATCTTCGTCAGGCAAACCTGTATCGGTTACTGAACTTTTTACGGTTTCAATAACCGGAAATAAATAACAACTCGGAGATCGAAGATCAGTGAAATACTTGCTGAGATTTACATCTTTGCTTGCGCGTACTTTGTGCTTGTTGTGTCTATTGATGTTGCTTTACATATAACCTCAGCTTCTTTCGAAAGCTTGCGATTATATGGTCAAGCCTCACGTGCAATTAGTACTGGTTAGCTCAACACATCGCTGTGCTTACACACCCAGCCTATCAACGTCGTAGTCTTCGACGGCACTTTAGGGACCTTAAAGGTCCAGGGAGATCTAGTCTTGAAGGGGGCTTCCCGCTTAGATGCTTTCAGCGGTTATCCCTGCCGAACATAGCTACCGGGCAATGCGTCTGGCGACACAACCCGAACACCAGAGGTTCGTTCACTCCGGTCCTCTCGTACTAGGAGCAACTCTTCTCAAATTTCCTGCGCCCACGGCAGATAGGGACCGAACTGTCTCACGACGTTCTAAACCCAGCTCGCGTACCACTTTAAATGGCGAACAGCCATACCCTTGGGACCGGCTTCAGCCCCAGGATGTGATGAGCCGACATCGAGGTGCCAAACACC
>JALRBG010000111.1 GCA_023257855.1 Pseudomonadales bacterium
ACCGGGCATGCCGAAGTTGTCCGGCTTGTTTTTGATGCTGGCCTGGTAAGCTACCCGGAGCTGCTTGAAAAATTCTGGCAAATTCATAACCCGACCCAGGGGATGCGCCAGGGCAATGACCGGGGTACCCAGTACCGCTCATGCATCTACACGACCGGGCCGTCACAAGCAGGGCTTGCCCAGGCCAGCTTTGCGGCTTACCAGCAGGCCCTTAAGGCATTCGGCTACGGGGCAATCACCACCGAGATAAAACCCCTCGATGATTTCTACTATGCCGAGGATTACCACCAGCAGTACCTGGCCAAGAATCCGACTGGTTACTGCGGTCTGGGCGGGACCGGTGTGGCCTGCGGCTGAAGTCGTTGCGCAAGGGCGTGGCAAATTCGGCTAGAATAGGCCCATGAAAGACGCTGCCACCCAGAAACTCGTCGTTGCCATCTCCTCTCGGGCCCTGTTCAACCTTGACGAAAGTCATCGGGTCTATGTCAGTGAAGGGGTGGAAGCCTACCGCAAATACCAGATCGACCACGAGGACGAACTGCTGGAACCGGGCGATGCGTTCAGCCTCGTCAAGAAACTGCTCAACCTGAACACCCTGATCGGCAAACAGCGGGTGGAAGTCATTTTGCTCTCGCGCAATTCCGCCGATACCGGGCTGCGTATCTTCAACTCCATCGAGCAGCACGGCCTGGAAATCCAGAAGGCAGCCTTCTGTGGCGGCTCCAGTCCGTACCGGTACATCTCGGCATTCAATTCCCACCTGTTCCTGTCCACCGACGGGCAGGACGTGCGCAAGGCCCTGGAAAACGGCATCGCCGCCGCAACCATCCTCAACTCTCGCCAGGCCAATGTGAATGACTACAAGCTGCGCTTCGCGTTTGATGGGGATGCCGTGCTGTTTTCCGATGAGGCAGAAAAGATCTACAAGACACGTGGACTGGAAGAATTCACCCGCAGTGAAAAGCTGGCTGCCAAGGAGCCGCTGACAGGAGGGCCATTCCGGCACTTCCTGGCTGCGCTGCACATGCTGCAACAGGAATTCGGGCCCGATGATTCACCCATACGAACCTGCCTGGTTACTGCGCGCGCAGCACCGGCTCACGAACGCGTCGTCCGTACGTTGCGGGAATGGCAAATCAACATTGATGAGTCTCTGTTCCTCGGCGGCGAGGACAAGGGGGCGTTCCTGCGTGCCTATGATGCCGACGTCTTCTTCGATGACCAGCAGGGTCATTGTGAATCGGCTCGCGAGCATGTCGCCACCGGCCATGTCCCGCACGGGGTGGCCAACCAGGAACTGGCGGAGAGCCAGGGCTAGGTCCCGGTTACAGTCAGAGCAGGGTGAATTTCACCCCCAGCGATACCAGCGCAATAGCGAGCACGGCTCGCATCCACTTGTCAGGGAACAGGGTGCCCACATGGGTACCCAGGTATATTCCGGGTATCGAACCCACCATCAACGTGCCGAGCAGGACCAGGTCGACGAGGCCGTTGGCCAGGTAACCCAATCCGGCGACAGCGGTCAGGGGTACGGCATGTGCTATGTCGGTTCCGACTACCTGGGTGGCACGCCAGGCCGGGTACAGCAGGAAAAGGATGGATGCACCGATGGCCCCGGCGCCGACCGAGGTCAGCGTAACGCAGATCCCCAGGACCATGCCCAGAACCAGTGTGACGGTTGCAGTATGTTTATGCGCAAAATCTGATTGCGACGCCCAGACGTCAGGCTGGCTGGCGATCCCACCGCCGTTAAATCGGCGCTGGATTCTTTTCTGGAAAGTAATGACCAGTGCCGTGAGCATCAGCATGACCCCGAGGAAAGTGGTCATGATTTCATGGTGGCCGCTGCCTTCCTTTAAGGCATCACCGAGGTAGAAATAGGCCAGTGCCAGCGAGCAGGGAAGGCTACCGGCGGCAAGCAGGGCCATGACCTTCCAGTTTATGTTGCCTTTCTGGTGATGGAAAAACATACCGCTGCCTTTCGTCAGGGCGGCATAAAGCAAGTCGGTGCCGATGGCCACTGGCGGGGAGTATCCCAGCAGAAGCAGGATGGGCGTCATGAGGGAGCCGCCACCGACACCGGTCAGTCCCACGGCGAAGCCCACCAGGGCGCCGGAGGCGATGAGGATCAGGATGTCCAGCATGAGCAAGGGCCTTGGGAAAAAAGTGCAGGTTACGCAAACTTATATATTCTTAAAAATATTATTTAGTTATATTTCTATAATTAAAAGTTATATAAAATTCAGGCCATGAAACTTCAACAACTCCGCTCCTTCCTCGAAGTGGCCAGGCAGGACTGCAATGTCAGCCGGGCAGCTCAGAATCTGTTCACCTCCCAGCCGGGCGTCAGCAAACAGCTGCGGACACTGGAAGAGGAGCTGGGCACCGACCTGTTTGTGCGCCATGGCAAGCACCTAAGTGAGCTGACGCCTGCTGGCGTTAAGATCGCGGCAACGGCGCGCGATATCCTGCAACGGGTGGAGGCGATCAGCGCCATTGCCCAGGAGTACACGGCTGAAAATGCCGGTTCCCTGGGCATTGCCACTACCCATACCCAGTCCCGCTACATACTGCCCCGGGTCATCAAGACCTTCATCGAGCGCTACCCGGATGTCAGCCTGCACATGCACCAAGGCTCGCCCATGCAGATATCCCAGCTGGCTGCGGACGGCACGGCAGACTTCGCCATTGCGACGGAGGCCCTGGAGCTGTTCAGCGACCTCGTCATGATGCCCTGTTTCCACTGGAACCGGTCAATTCTGGTGCCGCGGGACCATGCCCTGTGCCAGGTCAGCCGCCTCACCCTGGCCGATATCGCCGCCCATCCCATCGTCACCTATGTGTATGGTTTTACCGGCCGCTCCAAGCTGGACGAGGCCTTCCGCAAGGCACGCCTGGAGCCGCGCGTGGTGTTTACAGCCGTGGATGCGGATGTCATTAAGACCTATGTCCGCCTGGGGCTTGGGATCGGGATTCTGGCCAGTATGGCGGTGGAGAAGCGGGACGAGGACCTGGTGAGCCTGGACGCCAGCCACCTGTTCGAATACAGCACCACCAGCATCGGGTTTCGCCGGGGCTCCTTCCTGCGGGGCTACATGCTTGAGTTCATTGAAATGTTTGCGCCGCACCTGACCCGTGAACGGGTTGAGGCAGCCGTGCAAAGTCCTGACAGGGAAGCCCTGCAGGCGGTATTTGCGGATCTCGAGATTCCCGTGAAATAGCGGCTAGTCGCCGTCGCTGGCGATGACATTGCCCCGGTGCAGGCCGCATTCCTTTGCGGTGGCTTCTTCCCACCACCAGCGCCCCTCGCGTTCATGCTGGCCCGGACCCACTGGACGGGTGCAGGGTTCACAACCAATGCTGATGAAACCGCGGTCATGCAGGGGGTTGTAGGGCACATCGAACATCCGGATGTAGTCCCAGACCTGTTTCGAGGTCCAGTTTGCCAGGGGATTGAATTTGACCAGGGCCTTGTCCTTGCCGAAGGTGGGATCCTGTTCTATCACTGGTACCTGGTTGCGGGTGCCGGGACTCTGGTCACGGCGCTGTCCGGTAATCCAGGCATCGAGGGTGGCCAGTTTGCGCTTTAGGGGTTCGATCTTGCGGATTCCACAGCATTCGTGATGATCCGTCTGGTAAAAGCTGAACAGGCCTTTTTCACGCACAAAGGCTTCCAGGGCGACGGTATCCGGGCTGAGGATGTCGATCGTGAGGTTGTAGTGCTGCCGGACGCGGTCTATGAACTGGTAGGTTTCCGGATGCAGGCGTCCGGTATCGAGTGTGAATACATGGACGGGCTTATCCAGTTGCCTGGCAACCTTGGTGGCCAGTTCAATCAGTATCACGTCCTCGGCGCCACTGAAGGAGATCGCGAGCTTGCCAAACGCCTGCAGGGCCAGGCTGATCAGGTCCTTCGGGTCCTTTTCAGCATAGTCGATTGCCAGGGCATTGATCTGTTCGACGGAAAAAGTCATGGAACCTGTTGATGTTGCTCGATTTAAAAAAAGAGCCGCATTGTACAACGCTGGTCATGTTCATGAAATCGGTATTTCTAACAGGCACTTAGGCATTAAAGCTGAAATCCGGCTCAGGCGATGTTTCACGTGAAAAACTTGTTTAAAATTAATAAGTTAGGATGCTTCAGCTAAAGTGACACCCATAATATGGTGGTTTTCACACTAGCTGGTCACCAGATATGGTGGTCAGTGGCAAGGTGGCTTGCGGTTCCATTGCACCCCCCGTGTGAAACAGGGAAAATGGCGCTTTTTTTACCATCCCGGCCTTGCTGTACGTTTTGAGGAGATCGACTTGGAAATTGCCTGTCTCGACCTCGAAGGGGTCCTTATCCCGGAAATCTGGATCAATTTTGCCGAGAAGACCGGCATCGACGCCCTTCGCGCCACCACCCGGGATATTCCCGACTATGACCAGCTCATGCAGCAGCGCCTGCGACTGCTCGACGAGCACCAGCTCGGCTTTCATGAAATCCAGGAAGTCATCAGCACCATGGCGCCGCTGGACGGCGCGGTCGACTTTATCGACTGGCTGAAAGAGCGCTTCCAGGTGGTGATTCTTTCGGACACCTTCTATGAGTTTTCCCAGCCCCTGATGCGGCAACTGGGATTTCCCACGCTGTTATGCCACCGTCTGGAGATCGCCGCAGACGGCAGGGTGGTCGACTACAAGATTCGGCAGAAGGATCCCAAGCGCCAGTCGGTAAAGGCTTTCCATGCACTCAACTACCGGGTCATCGCCGCGGGCGATTCCTACAACGATACGACCATGCTGGGCGAAGCCGACCAGGGCATCCTGTTCATGGCGCCGGAAAACGTGGTCAGGGAGTTTCCGCAGTTTCCCGCAGTATTCAGCTATGAAGACCTGAAACAGGAATTCATCAAGGCCAGCAACAGGCCGTTAGCGCCCTGAGCCTTCCTGCAGCAGACCGGCCAGATCCCTCAGCATCCTGGCCGTTGCGCCCCATATGTAGTACTCCCCGTAGTTGAGGTAGTAGAACTGTCTGCGCACACCGTCCCGCTCCACGGAGTCCTGCCGGTACAGCGTCAGGTTGCTGATCATTGACAGGGGTATGGAGAAGATTTCCGCCACCTCGTCCGGGTTGGGTATCAGCGAGGGCTGCCTGTCTGACACGGCAAGCACTGGTGCCACTGCAAATCCGGACGGCAATACCGTCACATCCAGGATACCCAGTACGTCGACGTCATTGTCATCGAGGTTGATTTCCTCACGCGCCTCGCGCAAGGCAGTATGCACCGGGTCCCGGTCACCGGCCTCGATACTGCCCCCCGGGAAGCTGATCTGGCCGGCATGGTTAGGCAGGTGATGAGTGCGCCTTGTCAGCACGATATGGGGTTCCCGGTCATCCGGATACGCAAGGATCAGGACTGCGGCCAGGCGGTGGTCTTCACGGTAGTCTTCCAGGGTGTGCTCGGTGGTGAGCCGGGTGCCAAGTTCGCGCAGTGTTGCAATCGAGAATTCGGCCATGGGAACCGCTTCAGACCCCGGCCTTCAGGGCGTCCATGAACAGGGATATCTTGTCCAGGGTTTCCTGGTATTCCTGATCGCCAACCGAATCGGCCACGACACCGCCGCCACCCCAGCAATGGATGCGGTCCGCATCCTTGACCAGTGTGCGGATACAGATATTGCTGTCCATGTTGCCGCCGAAGTCGATCCATGCAAAGGCTCCGCAATAAACTGAGCGGATGACGGTTTCCAGTTCATTGATGATTTCCATCGCCCGGATCTTGGGAGTTCCTGTAATGGAGCCCCCTGGGAAACCCGCCTGCAGCAAGGCAAAAACGTCACGGGTATCAGCCAGTGAACCGGTGATCGTGCTGACCAGGTGGTGCACGTTGGTGAAACTCTGGGTCTCGAAAAGATCGGTGACATTGATACTGCCGGTACTGCAGACCCGGCCAAGGTCATTGCGCAGCAAATCCACGATCATCAGGTTTTCTGCCCGGTCCTTGAGGCTGGCTTCCAGTTCCGTCTTGTTGCGGAGATCGATCGCGGGGTCAGGATTGCGTGGCCGTGTGCCCTTGATCGGTTGTGTCATAACCTGGCGATTTTTCACCTGGAGAAAACGTTCGGGAGAGAATGACAGGACCGCATTGTCACCGTCTTCCATGAAAGCCGCGAACGGGGCCTTGGCAATCGTCTGCAAACGTGTGAAGGCGGTATAGGGATCGCCGTGACAGGCAGCAGTGAAGCGTTGGGTCAGGTTTACCTGGTAGCAGTCGCCGGACAGGATGTACTCGATGACGCGCTGGTAGGCTGCCTGGTAAGCATCGCGGCTGAAATTGGACGTGAAATCCCCGTCCAGGCCGAATCCGCCGGAAACCTTGCCGGTACCGGCCAGGGCTGACGCAATGGCGTCGCGAGTGTTTGCCGGGCACGAGTCCCGAATGACCAGGCTGGTTATCTGCTTTTTATGATCGATGACAATAACCCAGGAATAGATGCCGATCAGCATATCCGGCAGGGAAATATCCCTGTCCCGGTGATCGGCAATTCGATGTTCAGCATGCAGCAGTTCGTAACCGAAATACCCGATGGCGCCGCCGGTGAATGGCAGGTCGATGCTGGCATGGGAAACGGATTCCAGCGGAAAGCGGTCCGCCAGGACCTGCAATGGATTCCCCTCAACGTCGACGGAAATGCCTTGCTGTTTTACCTGTGTCTTGTCGTCGCGTGTCCTGAGAATCGTATCGGGTGCTGCGGTGAGGTATTCAAAACGGGTGTCCTTGCGGGAGCGGTCGTTGCCGCTGGCCAGGAGGACAGGCAGGGGCAGGTGCCGCAGTTTCTTGAATAAAGGATACGGTGTCGGTTCGTAGGGCAGGGCTGTCAGTGTGTAGGGGACACCTCCAGTCTGCCTGAGCGCTTCAGTGTTCAATGCAGGTATCAGGGGCAGTTGGTCGGCCTGGGTAGGCCGGCTATTTTACTGGCAATTAACGCCGGATACTCGGGAAAAAGCGTCATCAGGTAAAGGCTGGAGCCCTTGTCGTCACCAAGGCGTGATTTCATCTGCCTGACAAGCACACGCATCATGGGTGAAAGACCGTGTTCGGCATGGAATTCGCGCAGCAGGTCGATGACTTCCCAGTGTGCCGGGGTCAGGGAAATGTTTTCCCGCATCGCCAGGATATTGGCAACCTCCGGCGTCCAGTCGGCCAGCTCTTCAAGATAGCCTTCCTTGTCCAGGCGGATATCCTTGTCGGCAATTCTTAGCGAGTCGGGCATGGCAATCAGAATCTGTATATCAGCCCCAGCTGATGACCTTGTCGGCTGATGCGGCCAGCGCGACAAAATCCAGCCAGGATACCGCGCTGAATTCGGGCAGCATGGTTGCAGACAGGCCGCGGACAGCCAAATCATCTTCCAGCACGCAAAGGTTATACCCGGGGAATTTCTGCCAGTGCCTGGCAGAGTCGTTTCCCGCAGCGGCATAGGCAGCTTCTTCTATCAGAAGGATCGTATCTTCCGGTGACGCCAGCGCCATACATCTGTCCAGGCAAGGGGCAATTTTGTTGACCGTATGCAGGATCATCAGAACACCATTACCTGATCGGCCTGCTGGACGAGCTCACTCAATGCGGCGTCATTGATGCCGGTTACCGAATCCGGCACCGCAGCAACATCGATGCTGAAACGGCGGGCGGAATCTTCATGGAAGAAAACTTCCTGCACTTCGTACAATGCCAGTGCGGGAATCATTTTGCCAACACTCTTGGGACCGTCCTTGCGGTTGTCCTGTTCGGGCAGCAACTGCAGGACGCCGGCGTCGACGAAGACCATTCGCACGACCTGTTCGAAAGCTGCCGCTGTCAGGGCAACATCCAGTGCGGCGCGGGCCGACTGGCCTGCGTATGGCGCATTGGAAGAAAGGATAAGCAGGGAGCGGTTGTCAGACATGGCAAATTTCAGTTAACGAAAGTGACGACCCGATCAGCCTGGTTGAGGGCGTCCACCAACTGGCCAAGGCCGCTGATGTCGAACCCGGGCAGCAGGTTGTGCCCGTCCTTGTCATACCGGGCTGCCTCGCCGGCGTCGAGCAGGCCATGTTTGAGCGCCGAGGCGGCACAGACAACTGCATCCAGCTTGTGCTTACTGATCAAGGCTTGCCAGCGCTTCGGAATATCGACTTCATCCTGGGGTGCAACGGCAAAAGCCGATCCGTTATGTACGCCGTCCTGGAAAAAGAACAGGCGGTAGATTTCATGATCGCTTTCGACAACCGCTTCGGCAAATTTCAGTGCGGAAAATGCAGCCGGCGAAGACCAGGGAGCGCCATTGACGATGATGGAGAATTTCATGAGCCAAACAAAAAAGCCCTACAGGTCATGCAGGGCTTTTCCGGGTTTTTTAAGCCGGAGTTCAGTCACGGTTGCCGGACAATGCAGCCAGCAGGTGGAGCAGGTGGACGAACAAGTTGTAAATGTCCAGGTACAGGCTCACTGTGGCACGGATATAGTTGGTTTCCCCGCCGTGAATGATGCGGCTGGTATCAAACAGGATCAGGCCGGAGAAAATCATGACTGCCGCAGCCGAAATGGCCAGTGACAATGCCGGAATCTGGAAGAAGATATTTGCCAGCATGGCCACGATGATCACGATCAAGCCGGTCATCAGGAAGCCGCGCATGAACGAGAAGTCCTTGCGCGTGGTCAGTACGTAACCTGACAGGGTAAGGAAAATCAATCCGGTGCCGCCCAGTGCCTGGGCAACAATCATTCCGCCGTTGGGAATAGCATTAAGGTAGAAGCTCAGCATGGGACCGAGAATGAATCCCATCAGGCCGGTGAAGACGAAGACCGCCACGATGCCCATGGAGGAATTGGCGCTGGCATTCACCCAGAACAGCAGGCCGAAGCTGACAAAAAACAGTACCCAGTACATCATCTGTGGCAGTATAACGAGCATACCGATGCTGGCAGTAACCACACTGAACAGCAAGGTCATCGACAACAGCATGTAGGTATTTTTCAGTACCTTGTTGGTCGCGAGTATCGCTTCCTGGCTTCTGCCGCCGACAGTGTATTGACCATCTGACCTGAAACCATAATCACTCATTCTTTCTCTCCGTTTACTTTCAATTTACTTTCTATTTACTTTCGGTTTAATTTTACGTTTGCACGTAATGGTGGTTAAAAAAACAGCTTTTCCGGTTAACGATATGGGGATAATCCCCGGAAAATCAATGCTTTCATCATACTTGGACCGCCTTTAAAAGCAAGAAATTTCGGGGTGTGAATCCGGCCCGGCCGGCAGGTTGACTGGCGCGGTGATTCGGGTAAGATGCACCCCTTCCCCGGAGGGGTGGCAGAGCGGTTGAATGCACCGGTCTTGAAAACCGGCGTAGGTGAGAGCCTACCGTGAGTTCGAATCTCACCCCCTCCGCCAGAAACAAAAAAGCCCGGCCAATGGCCGGGCTTTTGCGTTTTACATTTCTGCAATCACTGCCTGAAGGCCAGTGACACATCCTCGCGCTGCAGGTCGATAAGGTCCAGCAGGATCTTGCCGCTTTCCACGAGATAAGGATCGGCGTTTTCGTCACCTTCGGCCATGCGCTCATTGCGTTCGAAGGGGTCGATGCCGGCATTGTTCAGCACGATCTCGTCTTCATCGTCTTCGTTGTCGGCGTCCATGTCCTCAACGGTTGACCACGGTTCCTCGCCTTTGGCAATGCGACGGGCGTTGGTTATTTGCAGGCGCCACTGGTCGGCTTCCTCGCGTTCGGCAATCAGTTGCGCCTCGTTCAGCGTAAGTTGGTTCTTTTCCTTGTTTTCCAGGGCGCGCTTGATTTGCGCCTCGATAAAATTGAAATCGGGATCACTCTTCAGGCGTTCGTCATGCCTGACGATCAGGGTAGGCAGCACCGATTTCAGATCGGAATAGGGGCGATAATAATTGGGATCAATTGTGTCCCAGGGCAGGGCGGTGGGCAGGGCGCTTTCACCAATGTCTTCCGCAGTATCGTAAAGATCGGGGAACTTGATGTCCGGCGTGACCCCTTTGTGCTGTGTGCTTTCACCGGAAATCCGGTAAAACTTGGCGCGCGTGATTTTCATCTGGCCTTCACCGAGACCGACCAGCTCCTGGACAGTGCCCTTGCCGAAAGTCTGGCTGCCAAGAACCAGGCCTCGCTGGTAATCCTGGATGGCACCGGCAAAAATTTCCGATGCAGAAGCGCTCAGGCGATTGACCAGAACAGCCAGGGGGCCGTCATAGACCACTTCGGGATCCGAATCACCCTGCACGATATTGTTGCCGTCGGCATCGCGCACCTGGACGGTCGGACCTCGGCGGATGAACAGGCCAACCAGGGAATTGGCTTCTGTAAGAGAGCCGCCGCCGTTGCGACGCAGGTCCACGACCACTGCATCCACGTTTTCAGCTTTCAGCTCTTCAAGCAGGTTGCGTACATCACGCGTGCTGCTGCGATAGTTTGGATCGCGGCGTTGCAGTGCCTCGAAATCGATATAGAACGTGGGCAGCTCGATCACGCCGATTTTACGCACTTCGCCGTTGTGCTGAACTTCCACGATTTCCTTGCGGGCAGACTGCTCTTCGAGCTTGACCGTATCCCGGGTGATGCTGATTTCCTTTCGTTCCAGACCGGCATCTGAAGAGGCGGGGATCACGTTCAGCCTGACTACAGTGCCTTTTTCGCCACGAATAAGCTGGACTACGTCATCGACTCGCCAGCCCACGACGTCGACATAGGGCTCATCACCCTGTGCAACGGCAATGATGCGGTCGGACGGCTGCAACTCTCCGCCCATATCGGCGGGACCGCCACTGACAATACTGACAACCTTGGTGTATTCATCCTCGGTAGTCAGCACCGCACCGATCCCTTCAAGGGAAAGGCGCATGCTCATGTTGAAATTTTCGGCCGCACGTGGCGCGTAATACTGCGTGTGCGGATCGAAGGTCATGGTCATGGCATCCATGTAGCGCTGGTAAACGTCCAGGCCGTTGGTTTTAAGGACCTGGCTCAACTGCGAGCGGAAACGGTCGCTGAGTTCCTCGCGGATTTCCAGCATCCCCATTTCCTCGTCATCGAGCTTCATGGACAGGACATTGCTCTTGATGCGTTTGCGCCAGAGTTCCTCGAGCGCGGCTTGATCCGCCGGCCAGGGTTCCTCGGAACGGTCAACGATCAGGTATTCGTCTTCGGTGAAATCGAAGTCAGCGGGATCTTCTTCAAGGCGCTTCAGTGAAAACACCAGCCTTTCCATCAGGCGCTGGCGGTAGCGGTTGAAAATCAGGTAGCCAAAATCGATATCGCCATCAGTCAGCAGATCGTCCAGGCGGGTCCGGTAGGTTTCGAACTCATCGATATCCGCCTGGGTGAAGTATGTTTTCGAGCCGTCCAGGCTTTTGATGAAACTGTTGAGCAGTTTGCCAGAGAAATCGTCGTTGAAATTGATTTCGGAATAATGGTTTTGAACGAGGTGGTCGATGATGCGCTTGGTGATGTTTCCGTAGTCTGCTTCGGGCAGCAGTTCCTGGTAGATCGCCTGCACATCCAGCGGAATGTCCGCGGGCAGGTACAGCGGCTGCTGTGCTCGCAGGCTGCCGAAACCGAGTATATAAGTGAACCCCAGGATCAGTACTGATTTGGAGATCTGCCGGAAAACGCGTGCTGTCATAACTCTGCCTTGTCTGCTAGGTCTGCTGCGCATGTTGCACGTCACTGACGCTGCGGTTTTGCGCGCTTCATATTACTATCTTACGGCCAAAAATTGGCAAAAAAATGCATTGTTCCATGTGCCCTGAATGGCCCTGAGTGTCGCAAATTCCGGCTTAGCCGCCCCTGAACAAACCTTCAATTAATCCGGTTTTATCCGTTTCTTCCGGGCCGAGGCATGGCGCTCGGTGAGTTGCACATCGATGTAGCGGTCCGTGATGGCGCTGGAGCCGTGGCCGGCATCATCCCTGACATGCTCGCGGGGCCTGTGCTTTACATCCTCGGAGATGCCGGTATGGCGCAGCCAGTGTACTGTCGCCGCGGTCAAGGCCTCTGCTTCCTCGGTAAAACCCTCCTTGCGCATGGCTTGCTCCGCTTCGTCAAAACAGGCCTGCACGATGCCGCGGATCTGCCGGGTACTGCTTATATTGCCCTTGCCGCGGGCCTTGTGCACAAGCGGCGTATATTCACCGGGCGAGGGCAGTTCCGGGAGCCCCCTGGAGCGCCGGTAGCGCTTCAGGGCATCCAGCATGGCGTCACTGACAGAGATCTGGCGCTCCTTGTTGCCTTTGCCGACTGTCCTGAACCACCAGTTGCCCTCCAGGTCGCGTTCGAAATCACCCATTTTCGGGCTCCAGCGCTCGTTTTCCACCAGTTCCGAGATGCGCAGGTACATGCCGAAAAGGGCATTCATAATGAACAGTGTGCGTTCATGCAACGCGTCCTTTTTGGCCATTTTTTCAGCAGTTTCAAGCACATAAGACCATTGGAGCTGGGAAAGCCGGCGAATAGGGCGGCTGGCCTGGGTTTTACGCAGGAATTTGCCCTTTTGGCGAATCTGGGCGACCGGGTTGAATTCCAGGTATTCCTCCTGGATCAGGAAGTTACAAAAACTGCTCAACACCGCAAAAATGCTCTGGATAGCGCTCTGGGACAGAATATACGCGGTTTCCTGCAGGTTTTTGCCTTGCTGGATGTAGGGCCTCCACTCAGGGTTGGGCACCCTGTTGCCGCCACTCATCGCATACCTGGCCACGTTCTTGGCGCCGATCCATGAATTCGGCGGGTTGCGGGCAAATTCGATATAAGCCTCGATATCTTCGCGACGAATGCTTTTCAGCGACTTTTTCTCAATGAGCCAGCACCAGTGCAGGAAGTGCTCGATTTCACGCCTGTACGTGGAAAACGTGTCCGGGCTACCACGGTAGGAATACAGGAACTCGCTGGCGTACTGGTAGTCTTCAACAGCATTGGCGGGTTCGTCATCGAGCAGATGCTTAACCGAGGCAATACGCTGCTTGTAAGGGTTGGCCATTTCCTCGAGCGTGTCAAAAAAAGGCACTGGCGGCATTGGCTGACTCATGAAGCGGGAACTGGTTCGATAAGGGCGAAATTGATTTTGCCGATAGTTAGAATCATCTTAGATATATGCAATAACTGTCTGATAGGGTTATATATATGTTTATTTATAGCCGGATTTTCCTTATACTTATATTTCCGGTAATAAAGATTACCGGAAATTAGATAGAGGCATTTCAGCACGAATCCAGCACTGCCGCAAGCCCTGCTTCCTGACGTTATACGGCCTGAATGAACGATTGGCTCTGCTGGTAGCTGGCCGGAATGTAACTGTCATCCGTCCCTGGCGGTACGCATGGTGACAAATTCCTCGGCAGCTGTCGGATGAATACCAATCGTACTGTCCAGTTGGGCCTTGGTGACCCCACACTGCATGGCTGCGGAAAAGCCCTGGATGATTTCACCGGCATCGGCACCGACCATATGCATGCCGATGACCCGGTCGGTTGCCTTGTCGGTGATGATTTTCATGTAGGTGCGCTCGGGATTGCCGGATAAAGTATGTTTCAGGTGCCTGAATTCACTTTCATACACGACTATTGCCCCGTATTTGTCCCTGGCGCCCTCTTCGGACAAGCCGACGGTTCCCACATTCGGGTGGCTGAAAACGGCAGTGGCGATATTGGCGTAATCCAGGGTTTTGCGGGTTCCCTTGAACAGATTTGACGCCAGGACCATGCCTTCTGCGGTTGCTACGGGAGTTAAGGCAGCGCGCCCGACCACGTCGCCAATGGCATATATGCCGGGTTCGTCCGTCTCAAAGAATTCATCGACGCTGATGGCACCGTTTTTACCCGTCTTGACGCGGGTTTTCTCCAGCCCTAGTTCCCGGGTATTGGCGTTCCTGCCAGTGGCATAAAGTACGCAATCAACAGTCAGGGGGTCGCCCTCCTCGAATGCTACTACTATGCCATCGTCGCCTTTGCGTATTTCAGAAACATTGCTGTTCATGCGCATGCTGATATGTCGCTGGCTCTCGGTAAACAGTTTTTCCCGGATGTCCTTGTCAAAATTCTTGAGGGGAATCTCGCCGCGATATGACAAGGTGGTGCTGGCGCCAAGGCCCGCAAAGATGCCGGCAAATTCCAGGGCGATATAACCCCCACCCACGACCAGTATGCGCTCGGGGAATTCGGGCAGGTCAAAGATTTCGTTGGACGTAAGCACCATGTCGCTTCCCGGAAAGTCCGGGACAAAGGGCCAGCCGCCGGTAGCGATCAGGATATAGCGTGCTGTGACCGTCTTGCCGTCAACAGCTACGGTATTCTTGCCGGCTATCTTCGCCCGGGCGTTGAAGACCGTTACGCCCGAATTTGATAGCAGATTGTCATATATGCCGTTCAGGCGTTCGATTTCTGCTGATTTGTTGTCCCGCAACACGTGCCAGTTGAAAGCGGGCACTTCTCCTGTCCAGCCAAATCCCCTGCTGTCGCTGCAGTCCTGGCTGAAATGAGCGGCATAGGTATAAAGCTTCTTGGGGACGCAACCGACATTGACGCAGGTTCCGCCCATATAGCGATCCTCTGCAATTGCAACGCGTGCTCCATAGCCAGCCGAGGTGCGGGCTGCCCTAACGCCGCCGGATCCGGCACCTATGACAAATAAATCGAAATCAAACATAGGCCAATTCGCTATATTTTGGTTGGTGCATAATGCTTAGCAGAAAATATTTATCTCTGAAATATGACAAATAAATACTACTAAATATGATTGTTGTGGGGTTAACACTTTGGTAGCTAAACTGATTCAACCAGAATGTTTTTGTGAGGTATCAAGCTGAATTATTAAGATTTAAAGCAGTGTAACATGGGGAGTAGACCTGCGATTGTCAAGGCAATATTTAACAACCTTATTGATAGGCAGAGATCTTATGGGATACATCTCGAAAAAAATATAGGTTTATTTTTATTTCGATCGGTTCATGAGAAAAAATCGAAATCTTCTTCTGCATCAATCCTAAAATATGTATCTGCACTAGTACCGGATATTCCTAGGTACTTTCTCAAAGCTTTGTGTATATGACCAGGTACAAGCTTGACTGAATCATCACTTATTAGTGTCTTAGGATTAATACCAATAGCATTCTGAGCTTCATCGGTTGAGCCAATGACTCGGCCAGTATAATTCTGATTTCTTTCCATTATTATGTAACTACCCACATTCCAATGATCTTTGCCATCTCCAGAATTGTAGTATGGGGTTCGGCTAAAATCAGAACTTATAATTACAAGCAATCTTTCAGCTATCCCTAGCTCTTCAGCCTTTTTCCATAAAAAGTCAATACCTGATGTGAGGTTACGCATGAGGGTTTCTTGTTTCTGATCATTAAATTCGTGCGAATCCCAGCCTCCCTGTGTAACCTGGTGACCGTGATTTATATCAGCTGCTACAGTGGTCCCGGCTTTAAATGCTGATAAAGCAGTCCAGATACTTTTTTCAAATTTATTTACATTACCAAAATCTCTATTTCCAGGTAGCGAATCAGCCAAAAATTTTAGCTGATCATTTGAACTTAATGCATCAAAGAATGATTTCCTATTAAGATAATTTCCACGAACTGTATTTGATTTATTAGCGTAACCTAATGCAGATATTGTGTTGTGTTCATGTATTTTATAAAGCAACTCTGTTTCTTGAGTCTCCTCTCCAGAATAGACATCCACGAATGGGTTAAGTACACTTCTAAGCGAGCTTCCATCATCTACTTTAATACTTTGAATTAAGTTTTCACCTCTGCTAAAAGTGGGTCCGAATGACAGGTATGGTATTGCCAAACCATCTCCGTAATATGATGAATAAATTGCGGTTAAGCTAGGAAAACCCACCGCTGTTCTTCCACTCCAAGTGTGAGTCGCACCGATACTATGGCCATTAGTTAGGGTATCCACGCCATTTATTACTAGCATATCAGCGTGATACTCATTAAAAAAAGCCGAATTGTCAGCAAATGGTGCGTACGGAATATTTCCGGCTTCTTTTATTTCATCGTTGTCTGACCACTTTGAAATTTTTCTTTCACCAGACACATTTATTTTTGGATCACAAAATGCGGTAACGTCCCAACCACCGCCCGTTTGAATTTGTAAAACGAATTTTTGATTACTAGTTGCTGCAGTAACTTTATGTGTAAGGCTGATCTGAGCTCCAAATGTAATTCCGCTCAGAAATTTTAAGATTTGTCTTCTATTTTTCATTTCTCATTCGACTATATATTTATAGTTAGATAGCATATAAATAAGAACGTATTTCCATGCTCTTTTTGTCCAAAATTTATCTGAATAAACAGGCTCAAGCAAAGGGAAAAGTTTATCGTTATCTATTTCCCAATAGTTTATGTCATTCAATTTAAGGTATTCACTTCTGTCTATCCCCACAAGTTCTGGCCATAGCATGTCTGCGGATAGGCTGCAATCTTGGAACATATCTAGCTCGTCATAGCCGCCTCTACCCTCATATTTCTCGAAAGCGTCAATAAAGATTTGATAAGCCCTAAGAACTTCAATGTGGGTCTTGTCGTATTTCTCTCCATGTAGTAATTCAAATAATCTTATTATTTGATTTTTAATCAATATTTCATCATTGACTGGCGTATGGGATTCATCAATTATTGTAAATAACCTTCTTTCTTCCTTATTAAGGAAAAAATCTGCGGCAACAATTTGGCATGAAATAGATGTGGCCTGAGAGTATGCTACACCTGCCATAAGAGAGTTAGGGCTTTCAGATCTTTCTATAACATTTAAGGAATCATGGCCTCCAAAGAGTACTTTGTAGTCTTCATCTAAAGAATATCGATAAGGTCCGTATGTAGAATATTCATAACCAAATATAGGATGGGGACTGGCTAGACTTCTTCCCCAGGTTATTCCTGTTAATGATTGAGTTTTTCTGACTAGTTGTTCTGGATTTAATAGCTGTTCATTGCCTAATTTTGCTAAGCTATACAGTCTTTGATTTTTATTGCTATCCACGTAATCTGCGCTGAACCACTTAGATTTTATCATTGATACAAGCATTTCTTTCAGATTAATGTTTTCTTTTAATCGAGTCGAAAAATCTGAAATGCTTCTTTGTTGTGCATTATAAATTTCTAATTTCAATTCATAATCAGAATCGCTTTGTACTGAGGGCATATCAATAGTCTTGTCACCGAAGATCGATGGCCACCAGAAATTAGCTGTCGCCTTGTAGAAAGCATCCTCATTAACTATCAGATCAGCCAATTCTTGAAGTGAATAGTCTTGGTCTTTTAATTTTATTTCGAATAGACCTGGAGCTCTCATGTCCCGATACCATGTATCACCTTGTTCATAGAGACTGTCATTTCCATCCGGAGGACTTATATAGAAACCGTCTAGAGCATTTAAACCATCAATACTTCTGTACATGTTACGTTCATCCCAGTTTTGAAATGCACCTGCAACAGGATCTAAGGTTGCATGGCAAACAGTGCATTTTGAATTATTCATCGTGGGATTGTTGGTGTCTGCAAGTGCTGCAGGATCATTAGGGCGCTGTGTTGATTTCTCAACATCTATGCCAAGGAAGTGATAGAGCGTCCATCTTGCACGCGCCCTGTTTCTATTGGTTGGAGTTGTTGGGTATCTGCATAAAAATCCGCGATCAGAGAGTATTCCGGCATGAGGGTAATTCTCAACAGGCTTCCCAATCTTTGAAACTTTCTTAACAGAACCGAATGCTATCGCTGAATCTTGATCTACTTCATTTTCTGACCGGTAATAATATTGAGTAATTTTTCCTGGTTTAAATTTGTTATGAGGGTCATCTCGACTAAATACAGCAGTTCCACCAAATACCTCATTAATGAGAGGTGTCATCATTGTATAGTTAGCTGTCAGAATTTCAGTGTATGGGCGGTTATTTTCAACAACATAAGCTACTAACTCGGCAGCTGATTTGTTCAACCATTTATTTACTGCTTGCTCAACTTTATTGTTCGGGTCCAGTCCTTTGTCTAGCAGAGCTGTAGTATCCTCATATAATTTGTTTTGTAACAACGGCCAATTGCCATATTGATTTCCTGCAATTACGCACCCTCCCTCTATCAATAACCTATCTTCAGTGCCCTCGACCAAAAACTGATGAAACCCCTCCCCCTCCATCAGGCCTAATAGAGCTTCGTCAAAGTCAGACTCGTCGCCGTCACGAACTTTCGCAATCTCAGCATCTGTAGGTATACGACCCGCCAAAATAAGCGCAGCCCGCCGCAACGTCTTCTCCTTAGACTCAAGTACAACTCCTTCGAAGAAATTCAGCTCATCTGCAGAGCTATCCACAGAGGAACCAAAATTGATATTACCTGTTGTTCCTTCATCCTCAATTGATCTCAGGACGTTCTCAAGCACTTTATATTGCGCGCCACCCTCGGCTAACTGAACTCCTCCAGGATGCCCCCTGCCGCCTGAGGCGTTCTCCAAAATATAGTCAGTTCCACCTTCCCGGGACTGTAGAAAGCTTTTAAAAGTGTCAAAGTTATTTTCTGCTGAAAGTTCGTTTCTCTGCGAAAACCGCAAATCTGAATTTCTGGCAAGTCCGCCATCAACGTGGCAAACAATACACTTGGATTGAACTATCTGCTCCTCAACATCATCCTTGTAAAGAGATAGGGCCGCACTACTGGTTTCGCCCCCTCCTTCAACTATATTGAGTTTTATTGCTTTTGGTGTCGCGACAAAGTAGTTCGCATCTCCTGCCACATAAGCAAAGAAATACCTGAGTTCGCCAGTAACATTAAATTTACCTGATAGAAACTCTAATGAGACCTCTTCCTCTAGGCTGACCCCTTCTCTAAAAGGCTCAAGTGTCTTTAATCTGATATTCCAAGGAATATAATTTCCATTTGTATCTAGCATCCACCAGTCTTTTTTATTGACTAAAACTGCATTGTAAATATCTGCAGACTTGCCTAAGTCTTCAGTTGCTGAGGAAATCTTTAGAGTGAGCTTAGATGCGTCAGATGTTGTAATTTGAGTAGCAGAATCCAGACCGCTAATACTTAATTGAAATGAGGCGTTAGACCCCTTCCCGGTGGACTTGATCGCCGTTACCTTCGAATACGTGGTATCTTCGGCTAAGACGTTACTAATTAAGAAAATATATATGAATAATTGGAATAGCTTCATTTTAATTTTATGAACAAAGTTATGTTCTGACATGACAAAAAATAACATAGTTACCATAGCTTTCTTATTAAACGTTCTATTTCAATTTCATCGCCCAGTTTAAATCCTTTATGCTCGTAAGCTATTTGACCGTTACGGTCTATTAGAAATGAGGTAGGCATAACTTTTATTTGGTAGGTAGCAGGGACAACTCCTTCTGAATCCGTTAGCACTTTAAATTTTACTGGATGATCCTCTATAAAATATCTGGCTTCATCAATATCTGTATCCACGCTCACTGCAATGACTTCTAATTCAATACCATCAGCTAATAATTTATCCCTTAATAGATCCATCTGAGGTAGAGAAATAAGGCATGGGGGGCACCAAGATGCCCAGAAATCAAGATATATTAGGGAACCCCTATAATCATCTAATGAGAGGGTTTTATTACCTACTAGGTCTTTGATAGAGAAATTGGGTGCTCTCTCTCCTACTTCGGCAGCCAAGCTATTATTAAATAGAATCAAACTTAAAATGATAAAAATCGGCTTCATAAGCGTATGGTCAAATGAAATATTACAAAATAGCGCCTAATATGTTATGCAGACTTTTAAATAAGCTCAAACATGGATAAATATAAATAAATATTTACATATAATATCAGTAATATATGGTATATATTTAAAGTGATTTATAATAAAGCGCCAAACTTTATAGACTTCGATGCTTATACGATCGAGCTTTTGAAAAACTTCATAAGTATCGAAGAATCCCGCAAAGTATACGAGAAGCTCCTAAGTACTATCGATTGGAGGCAAGATTTTCTGACCTTTGGGGGAAAGAGAGTTCCAATTCCCCGACTTCAAGCTTGGCACGGCGATGCAGACGCCTCCTACTCCTATTCAGGCCTAGCGCTAAAACCAGCCTCTTGGACTGAAACTCTTCTGGCTTTGAAGGATCAAGTTGAAAATCACTCTGGGTATAAATTCAATTCTGTTCTACTTAATTATTACAGAGATGGCAGGGACAGCATGTCCTGGCATAGTGATAACGAGAAAGAACTTGGCCAAGATCCTGTCATAGCTTCTTTAAGTTTTGGGCAAACAAGAAAATTTTCATTACGCCATAATCAAAATAAAGCTAATAAGATTAATATATATCTGGATGATGGGTGTCTGTTGATAATGCCAAAAGGTCTTCAAAGTGTTTGTATGCATCAACTCCCAAAACAGCCGGAAATAACATCAGGCAGGATCAATCTAACTTTTCGTATGATTTATGGGCCATAGGCAAATCCAGACCACAAACTCTCGCAGAAACAGTAGTTTTGGTACAATCATATCTAGTTTGACCAACTTTAGGGTTGAATATGAAGCGTTTAGTCATTTTCCTATCGATTCTTTTTCTGGGAATTGATTGTGTTTTTGCAGAATATCTAAGAGCCACGCACGGAATGGTCTCTTCACGCTCGGATATTGCTTCTGAAGTTGGTAGTGAAATTATGGCCCAAGGAGGCAACGCCATCGATGCCGCCGTAGCAACGGGCTTTGCCCTGGCAGTGACCTACCCTTCGGCCGGAAACCTTGGCGGCGGCGGGTTCATGGTGATCAAGCTTGCAGATGGTGAAGTACTGGCCCTAGATTACCGCGAAAAGGCCCCAGCAGACGCGCATCGGGACATGTTTCTGGACAGCGAAGGCAACGTCGACAGGCGCCTTGCCCTGAGCAGCCACCAATCAGCCGGTGTACCCGGTTCCGTGGCCGGCATGCTGGAAGCCCTGTCCAGGTACGGCACCATGTCGCCGGCTCAGGTTGTGGCACCGGCCATTCGTCTTGCCGAGGATGGTTTTATCCTGAATGAAGACCTGGCCGGACAGTTGCGCGGCAACTTTAACAGCTTCAGGAACTACCCGGCTTCGCTGTCCGCTTTCGCCAATGACGGCGTCCCCTATGCCAGCGGTGACCTCTGGCGCCAGCCTGATCTGGCAAAGACCCTGAAAGCCATTGCGGAACATGGTCGCGACGGCTTTTACAAGGGGCCTGTTGCTGACCTTATCGTTTCGGACATGAGGGCGAATGACGGCCTGATCACTCACGCGGACCTGGAGAACTATGAAGCCGTCTGGCGGTCACCTGTGCATGGCACCTATCGCGGTTATGATATCTGGTCAATGCCGGCACCCTCTTCCGGCGGCATCCTGCTCGTGCAGATGCTCAATATGCTGGAGCCTTATGCCATTGGCGAACTCGGCTGGGGCAGCAGGGAAACCCTGCACCTGATGATCGAGGCACAGCGTCGCGCCTATGCCGACAGGGCTGAATACCTGGGTGATCCCGACTTCGTGGAAGTGCCGGCGGCGACCCTGATGTCCAAGGATTATGCCGAGCGCCGGTTTGCCAGTTTCGACCCGGTCCATGCCAGCAACAGTGAAGATATGGGAGCCGGCGCCTGGCCGGAGGAAAGTCCGCAAACCACGCATTACTCGGTCATGGATGCCATGGGCAATGCGGTATCGGTAACCACTACACTGAATCGTTCTTACGGCAACAAGATCGTCGTGCCAGGAGCCGGGTTCCTGCTGAACAATGAGATGGACGATTTTTCCAGCAAGCCGGACACACCCAACTCCTATGGGCTGATCGGCCGCGTGGCCAACGAGATCCAGCCGGGCAAACGCATGCTGAGTTCGATGACTCCCACTATCGTGACCCGCGACGGCACCCCTGTCTTGCTGACCGGGTCACCCGGAGGCTCTACCATCATCAACACGGTGCTGCAGGTGGTCATGAATGTCGTTGATCACAAGATGCCGGTGGAACGCGCTGTCAGCAGCCCCCGCATCCACCACCAGTGGCTGCCGGATGTCGTGCGCTATGAAACCGGCGCCATGAGCGAAGCCGTTGAAGCGGAGCTTCAAGCCATGGGCCACAAGGGACTGAATGGTTCGCCCTTCCCCATCGGGGATGCCAACAGCATCGGGTATGGCAATGGCCTGCTGGAAGGTGTTTCGGATCCGCGCAATGAAGGCGGCGTTGCCGGCTTTTAGTCATCGCTGTCGTGAGCAACCTGGACCACTTTGATGCGGGCATCCTGGGTGCAGGCGCCATCGGCCTTGCCGTCGCCAGCAAACTGGCCCGGCATCCCCGTTTTCAAAATGCCTCTGCGGTAATTCTTGAACGCCATCGCACTTTCGGCGAAGAGACCAGCAGCCGCAACAGCGAAGTCATTCATGCTGGCATTTATTACCCGCGTAATTCCCTCAAGGCACGTCTCTGTGTCGAGGGCAGGCAGCAGCTTTACGACTGGTGTCGCCGGCATGACATTCCCCATCGCCAAACCGGCAAGCTGATCATTGCCGGTGAAGGGCAGGAACACGAACTCGAGATTATCCGCAAGCGTGCCCTGGATAACGGTGTGGCAGACCTGTCACTACTGTCCAGCCCTGAACTGTTGGCCCTTGAGCCTGAACTGAAGGCATCAGCTGCCCTGTACTCGCCGTCCAGCGGCATCATTGACAGTCATGCCTACATGCAGTCCCTGTTGTTTTCGACAGAAAACCACGGTGCGATTTTTTCACCCCTGACGGAAGTCAAACGCTTAACCCGGCAGGATGGCAGGTATCTTGTAGAAACACTGTGCCAGGGTGAAAGCTACCGGTTTACCTGCGACATGCTGGTCAATTGTGCCGGCATTGCGGCCCAGTCTGTAGCAGAACTGGTAGACGGTTTTCCGGCAGCGGCTATACCGGCACAGCAGCTGGTCAAGGGAAGCTACTTTACGCTCCAGGGCAAATCGCCTTTTACCCATCTGGTCTACCCGGTCCCTGAACCCGGGCTCAAAGGTCTTGGCATTCATGTCACCCTGGACATGGCGGGCCAAACTCGATTCGGTCCGGATACCGAGTCCGTCGAGACGATCAATTACCAGTTGGATCCTGCCAAGGAGACGAATTTCAGGGGCGCAATAGCACGTTATTTCCCGGGTATTGCAGACCGCACACTGCTGCCCGGTTACAGCGGTATCCGCCCCAAGCTTGCTGTCGACAGCGGCGTGGCAGATTTCTTGATCCAGGCGGGTGGACCGCTCGGATTCCCGCAACTGATCCAGCTTTTCGGTATAGAATCGCCGGGGCTCACGGCAAGCCTGGCAATCGCGGATGAAGTAATAAAGCAGCTGGATTGCTAGCTGGAAAGCGCCTGGCAAAAAAGCCGCTTTCCCTTGAGCGGTGCCAGCAGTTTGTCGATGACCTTCACCTTTTCATTGTCACTGCCTGAAAATAGCAGGCCGGTTCCACCGGTGTTTTGCCGGCCTGGTTTCCCGGGCATCAGCAGGAACACGGTACTACAGATAGCCAGACGCCTGGCCGGCTTTGCCAGCGTCAGGATCACAACCACCTGGTTACCAAGACTGTGTTCGGAGGGGCCAGGTATGAAAACACCACCACAGTCCAGGAATGCCAGGTAATGAGCCGCCAGGACATCAAGGTCAGGAATATTCAAGAAGATAACGGGGAGCGCTCCCTGCCCTTGCTGACGTTCAGACATCCTTGTTCCTGGAATCAGTTGACTGTTCTGGACCAGCTATAAAACAACGACTCCAGGATCAGCAGTCCGTTTGGATTGGACTTGCTTTTCACGGTACGCCTGGCCTTTATCAGCTGCCGGTAAAAGTCATGTAGCTTTATCAGTCTAGCAGCACTCTGAAAATTTGCCGCCAGCGCAGCCAGATCATGGTCGTGCAAGGGGCTGGCTGAATCACCGGACAGCGTCTGGTTGTGTGCCAGGATGTCGGAAGTACACAACATCATCGCCTCGATGTTGTCTTCAAGATCATAGCTCTCACATGCGGCGGCGGCTTCGGCAATACCGATTTCCTTGCGCACCAGTTTCTCCAGGACGCCGTGAAGCACGGTGCGGTCATGTACGGCATCTTCGTCGGCAAGTTCAAGTGCACGCAAGGGGACGTTGTTGGCCATGCGCAGCAGTTCGCTGGCCGATGCGCGGATGTTCTTGGCCTCCAGCCATGGAATGACAACGGCGGGTGCCGGGCGGTTGAATCCCATGCCATGGCACCGGCTGCGGATCGTGGCCATCAGCAGTGCAGGCTGGTGAGAAACCAGGATCAGCAGGGTATTTGATGATGGCTCTTCCAGCACCTTGAGCAAGGCATTGGCGCTGCTGATATTCATGGCTTCGGCCGGCCTTACCAGGACGATCTTGTAACCGCCCCGCTGCGAGGTTTTGTTGATGAATTCGATGGTTTCACGAATCTGGTCAATCTTGATCTCGTTGGAATCCTCCGGCTGTATGAGCTTCATGTCCGGATGTGTGCCGGCTGCCAGCAACTGGCATTCACGACAGTGCCCGCAGGGCTGCCCAGCTTGCTTCTCGGTGCATAAAAGGTAATGGGCAAAATGCCTGGCCAGCGCCAGTTTGCCGAGTCCCTCCTGGCCGCCGAAAAGGTAGGCATGGGCAAGTTTGCCATTTGCGGCCAATCCCAGGAGGCGGCGATAGTCAGCTTCCATCCAGGGCAGCAGTTCAGTAGCGTGTTCACTCATGGGCCGGTTCTTTATTGCGTTATTGTCAGTGCCAGGTTGAAGTGCGCATTTACCCGGTCCAGGATGGACTGGCTGACACTGTCGATGCTGCCGTCGGCTTCGATCAGCACCCGCGACCCGGGTGTTGCTTTAGCCAATTGCCGGAAACCTTCCCTGACCCTGACCTGGTATTCGAGACCTTTCTGCTCAAAACGGTCTTCATGGCTGCCGCGTGCATCAGCCCGCTTCAGCGAGACTGCCGGGTCGAGATCAAGGATAAGCGTCAGGTCGGGACAGAAATCGCCGACTACTTTTGCATGAATGCTTTCGACAGTTTCCAGGCCAAGGCCGCCGGCCACGCCCTGGAAGGCACGAGATGAATCAGCAAACCTGTCGGAGATGACCCAGGTACCTCGTGCCAGCGCCGGCCAGATGGTTTCGACCAGGTGTGAACGACGTGCTGCGTAAATGAGCAGTAACTCGGTCATGTCATCCCAGCGTCCTGCGTCACCTTCAACGATCAGCCGCCTGATTTCTTCAGCGCCGGGAGAGCCGCCGGGTTCACGGGTCAGGATGACTGGCATGCCTGCCGCTTCCATGGTCTTGAGCAGCATGCGGCTCTGGACGCCATTGCCGGCGCCGTCCACGCCTTCGAATACGATGAAACCCGCGGTTGCGGAACTGGACTGCTCTGTCATTGATCCTGCTGCCTGCCTAACTGGAATTGCTGTACAGCACGCTCGTGCTCCTCCAGGCTGGAGGAAAACTGGTGACTGCCGTCACCGCGTGCAACGAAGTAAAGTGTATCACCCTGGTCGGGATGCAGGCTCGCATGAATGGATTCCCTGCCGGGCAGAGCGATGGGTGTCGGTGGCAGGCCTACATTCAGATATGTGTTGTAGGGTGACTGGCGGCGCAGATCCGCTCGGGTCAGGTCGCCCGAAAAGTTCTCGCCCATCCCGTAGATCACCGTAGGATCGGTCTGCAGGCGCATTCCCTGCTGCAGTCGTCTCACGAACACGCCGGCAATCTGCTGGCGTTCCGAAGCCAGGGCCGTTTCCTTTTCAATGATAGACGCCATGATCAGTGCATCGTATTCGTCATCGTACGGCAGGCCGACATCACGGCCGGGCCATTCCTCTGCAAGCACTTCCGCCATTTTCTGGTAAGCGCGGCGCAGTAATTCATGATCCGTCACTCCGCGGCTGAAATTGTAGGTATCGGGAAAAATCATTCCTTCCGGGTACACGGGCGAGCCAAGGGCTGTTTGCAGTGCTTCGGGGTCAGCCGGGTCCAGTGATGCCGTTATCATCGGGTGGCCCTGGATTGCCGCCAGCGCCTGGGACAGAGCCCAGCCCTCGAGAAGAATCACCTGATGCACGATGACATCGCCTGCAACCAGTTTGTCCAGCAGGTCGCGTGACGTCATGCCGGGCATGAGGGCATATTCGCCTGCCTTGATGTTATTCGCCCTGCCACTGAGCCTGGCGTACAGCCTGACATCGAAGGGATTGTCGATGATTCCTGCATTGGCCAGTCGGGTGACCAGCCTGTTG
>JALRBG010000136.1 GCA_023257855.1 Pseudomonadales bacterium
CGTTATGCCCTGCGTCTATAATGCACTCCTTTTGCAACCGGGAACCGATCCATGTCATCTTTCAGCAATGTCACCGTCACCAAAAACGCCAATATCTACTTCGACGGCAAAGTCACCAGCCGTACCGTGCACTTCCCCGACAGCACCCGCAAGACCCTGGGCATCATGCTGCCCGGCGATTACGAGTTCGGCACCGACTGCCATGAACTGATGGAAATCCTGTCCGGCGACCTGGAGATCCAGCTGCCCGGAGAGGACTGGAAGAAGATCGGTGGTGGAGATTCCTTTGAAGTTCCGGCCAACGCCAAGTTCAAGCTGAAAATAGCCGCCGTTACCGACTACTGCTGCAGCTATTCCTGATATTTCACCATCAGCGAACCATTTCCAGGTAACCCCGGCCCACGGTTTCACCACTGGTGCTGTCGATGACATCGACGGCACCTTCCCAGTATTGGATGGTGACGTCCATCAGCTGGTCAGGAAACACGGCGCGAATCCGCCAGTCATTATCCCGCCAGCGCATGCGCCATTCGACGGTATAGACGGTTCCACCGGGAGCGGTCCAGGTTTCCAGGGGCTCGAGCACGATATCGTCGCGCGTCACCGGGGTCTGTGTCCCCATCAGGCTCGTGTAGTTGCCGCTGCTGTTGGCATGGGCCGTGCCTTCCAGATCGCGCAACTGGTAATACATAAGTTCGCTGCTGTTATCGAACTGCAGTGAAAACCAGTCCCAGCCGGACTGGTCCGGGGCCAGGGCACTGGTACTCCATTCCCGGTCGAGCCAGCTCGATCCCGTCACCGTGAAAGCCTGCCCGCGCACATGCACCTGCCCCGAGGTTTCCAGGCGGGTGATGCTGTAATAATAGGAGGCGTTGCCCGGCGCCTGACTTTTCTGGCTGAGGCCGTTGTCACCCTGCAATACCGGTGTTTTTTTCGCATCAAGGCGCAGCGCCAGCGAAAACTCCCCGGAGATCACTTCCAGTTCCCAGGGAAATTCATTGCCCCTGGCGATCAACTGCCAGTCCTGCAGCCACACGCGAAACGGGTCGAGGTTCGCACCAGCGAGGCCGGGCTCCTGCCGGGTGAAAATTTCCGCCGCCATATGTTCCCCGCTGGTGACATCGCTGACAGCGGCATGGCCCATCCAGACATGGTCTGTGCACCAGGCAATGTCATCGTCACAGGGGTTGTTTGCCGACGGTCGAATGGCGGAGCGAAAAAAGGTCACCTGGTAGCCAAAGCGCCGACCCTCGTCGGTTTCCACGTTGCCGGTCAGGTACCACCATTCATTGCGATAGCCCTCATGGGGACCGTGATCGGCAGGGAAGGAAAAACGCCGCGGTGCCTGTGCACGTTCGTAGCCGGCAATATCGTCACTGGCCAGCACCTGGGCCGCGGTCAGGCGCGTAACCTCCCGCTCCGGCGATTCTGTACAAGATGCCAGTAATAACAGTGCGGCTATTTTCAACCAGTGATACGTCACTCCCTTTCCTCTTTCCTCTTTCCTCTTTCCTCTTTCCTCTACTCTTCCCTTAACGCCAGTGCCGGCCGGATGCTTCCCGCCCGCCATGCCGGATAGAACCCGGCAATCAGTGCCGCGATCACGGCCAGGACAAAACCTTCCAGCAGCACGTTTTGCGGCAGGAAGTGCTGCATGGTCCAGCCGAAGGAGCGACGGTTGATGACGTCGATCAGGATGTCCGACATGATCAGGCCCAACGGCAGGGCCAGCAAACCTGAACAGATGCCAAGCACAGTCGTCTGCCTGACGACCAGGGAAATGACCTGGCCGGGCGTCATGCCGTTGGCACGCAGGATGGCAAACTCGCGCATGCGTTCCAGCTGCAGCGCCATCAGCGTACTGAGCACGCCAACGAAAGCAACAAGTATGGCGAGCAGGCGCAAAACGTTGGTGATGGCAAACGTGCGATCGAAAATCTGCAGGGTGAGTTCACGCAGCTCACGATTGGAAACCAGCGTGTACAACCCTTCATGGCGTGCGAGAAGCTCCTCGAGCGCTTCGACAACCTCCCCGCTGTCGGCACCGGCATCCGTTTCCAGGGTCAGTCGCGACACGCCGTCATCCGGCCAGTAGCGGGCATGGAGCGGTGCAGGCATGTGCACCAGCCCGATACCGGAGGTGTAATCATGGAAGATGCCAAGGATCGGGAATTCCGCCATCCCTGTTCCCGTCAACAAACTGATGCTGTCACCCAGGCCAAGCTGCTGCTGGTAGGACACCGGTTCCGAAATGAAAACTCCCTCACCGGCATCAAACCGGGTAAAGCCGCCAGTATCGACCGATTGCATGTAAAACTTCTCCGCGGCTGGCAGATCGTTGACACCCAGGCGCACCGGGCCGAAGGATGATTCGATTTCACGCAGCACCGAATGGTGGGTGGCGAAGATGCCGGCAACCGAGGCGACTTCGGCTTCAAGAGAATCGGAAATTTCGCCGGTTGCCGCGGTGAGCTGGATGTCACCCGGCAGGGATTCCTGCAGCCAGACAATAACGGTGCCGCGAAAACTGCCTACCATGACGCCGACGCCGACAGTGACCGATATGGCCACGCACAGCGCCGCCACCGCGAGACCGGTGCGATTGATGGCGGACAGGCTGCTGCGCAGGGCCATCACGGCGGGCAGTCCCAGCCACGCCCTGCCCGCGACAAGCATCAGGTGCAGTAAACCGGCCAGGCAAAGGGGCACCAGCAGGCAGAAGCCGAAGACGATCACGGTCAGCGCGACGAAACCCGTCGCCAGCGAACCGTAATCCGGTTGCAGCAACGCCCAACCCGCGGCCATCAGTACCAGGCCCAGCAACGCCAGCCAGGGAATGATCCTGCGCCATTCACTGCCCTCGGCTGCTGCATGCTGCAGGGTAACCGGCCTGCTCATCGCGGCACGCCAGGCTGGCAATGCCGCCGACACCAGGCTGAACAGGATGCCCAGCAGCAATCCCCTGGCCAGCACGAGCGGGTCCACGTAATAACCGGAAACGGACAAATCGAAATACAGGGCGTCGACTGTCCCGGTGACCATGGTGACCAGGAAACCACCCAGCCACCAGCCGGCAATCACGCCGAGGATGCTGGCCAGTAAACCGGTACAGCCATTTTCGAGAAGGACCAGCCACAGCAGCTGCCCGCGCGTAACACCCTGCGAACGAAATATGCCCAATGTCTTCTGGCGCTGGATTACCGAGAGTGTCACCGTGTTGTAGATCAACAATCCTGCCACCAGCAATGACAGCAAACTCATCGCGAGCAGGTTGATATGAAAGGCTTCGCTCATCTGGCGCTGGTTGTCATTGCGCACCTGTGCCGGAACCAGGGCAAGGTTTGCCGGTAGCCAGCCTGCCAGTTCGCGGGCTTCTGAATCGGACAGGACCAGGTCAATGCTGTCGAGCCGGCCCGGCCTGTTAAGCAGGTTCTGCGCTGCCGCCACATCCCCCAGTAGCAGTTCACCAGTTGCCTCGGCATCAGCACTGGCAAATACTGCGGCCAGCGTGGCGGTCTTGCTGCCGGCCAGTGTGCGTACCGACAATTCATCCCCTGGCGCCAGGCCAAGCGCTGCGGCCAGCGGCTGTGCCATGATCACACGGTCGGCCGTACCGGTCAGGGCAACGAAATCGCCGGCCAGGGAATAACTGCTGCCAGGCATGCCGGGGCGGCTGCGGTCTAGAGCCGCCTCGCTGATGGCATCGATGCCGACAAGCGTCAACTGGCGGCCATTGACCCGCACCTGTCCACTCAGTGACGGCGCCGCCCGGCGCAGTCCCAGCGTGTGCTTGATACCGGCGAATACGGCATCGGGCACGCCTTCCGAGCCGCCGATAACCTGGTGGGTAATGGTGCCGTTGAGCAAATCCAGGGAGCGTTCGAAGGCATGTCGGGCGCTGTTGTTGGCGAGATCCACGGCCACCACCATCATGACGCCGATCAGGATGCCGAGAATGTTCAGCCCGGTTTGCCAGGGCCGTTGCAGGGCATAACGTACGGCACTGCGCCAGAGCAGCGCATTTATGCTACCAGGCGAAGTCACCGGCACGCTCCAGAATGACGCCGTCTTCCAACGTGACGATACGGTCCGCCATCTTCGCCACCGCCAGGCTGTGCGTGACCATCAGCAGACCGCTGCCGCTTTCCGCGAG
>JALRBG010000171.1 GCA_023257855.1 Pseudomonadales bacterium
AGCGTTACTTGTGCTCGGCCCGGACAAGCTACCCGGCGCCATCAAGACGCTGGGGCTGTGGATCGGCCGTTTGCGCAGAAGCTTCAACAACATCAAGCGCGAGATCGAACAGGAAGTCGGCGCCGATGAGATTCGCCGGCAGCTTCGCAATGAAGCCATCATGGAGAAATTCAATTCCACCAAGAACCAGGTCAACCAGTCCATCCAGTCCGTCAAGGATGAGGCGAAGTCACTGAAGAATGACCTCGACCTGACCGGGGAGTTATCCGACTCACCGGAAGACAACAAGGACAAGACAACCGGCTCCGACCAGAATGAAATCGACCCGGTAGAGAAGCTCGCCACAAATGACCCGGCCGCCCGCATAATCAACCCCGAACCGGAACCGCCAGGTGAAGAAAGCGAAACGCCCGGCAAGAAACCCTCTGACACCTGAAACCTGAATCATGGCAGACACCACGCAACAGGATCAGGAACACGATCCCAAGGAACAGCCGCTTATCTCTCACCTGATCGAGCTGAGGGACAGGCTGTTACGCAGCCTGCTGGTTGTGCTGGTACTGTTCCTGTGTATTTTTCCCTGGGGCAATGAGCTCTATATCTTCGTGTCCCGGCCGCTGCTTGACGTCCTCCCGGAAGGCTCCAGCATGATCGCGACGTCGCCAACCTCGCCCTTCATGATCCCCTTCAAGACCTCGATCTATGCAGCATTGTTCCTTGGCGTGCCGTTTATCCTGCACCAGGCCTGGGCCTTTATCTCGCCGGGTCTGTACAGGAACGAAATTCGCATCACGCTGCCCATCCTGGTATCCAGTGTCATGCTGTTCTATGCCGGCATCGCCTTTGCCTACTACCTGGTGTTCAACTTCGTCTTTGCCTTCTTCGTCAACAGCGCACCGGAAACCGTTGCGGTGATGACTGATATCACGCAGTACCTGGATTTCGTGCTTTCGCTGTTCCTGGTTTTCGGTCTGGTGTTCGAAACGCCTATCGCCACACTGCTGCTGATTTTTTCAGGCGTCACCACGCCAAAGAAGCTGTCTGAGAAAAGGCCCTACATCATTATCGCCTGCTTCGTGATCGGCATGTTCCTGACACCCCAGGACGTGCTGTCACAGTCTTTCGTGGCCATTCCCATGTGGATGCTGTTCGAGCTTGGCCTGTTTGCCGGCAAGATGCTACACAAGGAAGATGAGGAAGACAGCGAGACTGAAACGCAGGAAGAATAAAGTACGCAGTTCTAAAGGCTCGCGAGAACCGCTTGCGGGCTAGCCCTTCAACATGAACGTCACAGGCCCGTCATTGGTCAGTGATACCTGCATGTCAGCCGCGAACTCACCGGTCGCCACCTGGCCATGAACCACCCTGGCCTGGCTGACAAAATATTCATACAGTGATTTGGCTTCAGCAGGCGGCTTGGCACTGGAGAAACTCGGCCGCAGGCCGCGGCCGGTATCGGCAGCCAGGGTAAACTGGGACACCACGAGAAGGCCGCCGCCGATATCGGCGAGACTGAGATTCATCTTGTCCTCGGCATCGGCGAATACCCGGTAGGCGAGCACCTTCTTCAGCAGCTTGTCGGCATTTTCAGGGCTGTCATCCTTTTCCACGCCGAGCAACACCAGCAGGCCCTGGCCGATTTCACCGGCCGTCTTCCCACCGATGTCCACTTTCGCCGAACTTACCCGCTGTATGAGTGCCAGCATGATGCCTGTCAGGCGCCCCGTAATTCAGAACCGCGGCTGCGGCGCTTGCGCTCATTTTCCGTGAGATATTGCTTGCGCAGGCGAATATGGCGCGGCGTGATTTCCACCAGTTCGTCGCGTTCGATGAACTCCATCGCCTGCTCGAGACTATGCTTGACGGGCGGGGTCAGGATAATGTTTTCGTCACTGCCTGAGGCACGGATGTTGGTGAGCTGCTTCGCCTTGGTGGGATTCACCACCAGGTCGTTTTCCCTGCTGTGCAGCCCGACGATCATGCCTTCGTAGACTTCGCTGTTGGGATCGATGAACAGCCGGCCTCTTTCCTGAAGGTTGAACAAGGCGTAGCCCAGGGACTTGCCCTTGACCATGGACACCAGCACGCCGTTGGAACGGGCCGCAATTTCACCCTTCTTGACGGGACCGAAGTGATCAAAGATATGGGTCATGATTCCCGATCCGGAGGTCAGGCCCAGGAACTGGGTCCGGAAGCCGATCAGTCCGCGAGTGGGTATGACGAAACTGATGCGGATGCGGCCGCGGCCGTCTGCACTCATATCCTGCATTTCCGCCTTGCGATAGCCAAGCTCCTCGATGACTGCTCCCTGGTGCTCCTCTTCCACGTCGATAACGAGTTGCTCGAAAGGTTCATGCAATTCACCATCGATCATCTTGGTAACCACTTCGGGCCTGGACACGGCCAGCTCGAAGCCTTCGCGGCGCATGGTTTCGATGAGCACGGACAAGTGCAGTTCACCGCGTCCTGAGACACGGAATCTTTCCGGCGAATCACCGGGCTCGACTCGCAGTGCCACGTTGTGGATGAGCTCGCGCTCCAGGCGTTCTTTCAGGTTGCGGCTGGTGATGTACTTGCCGTCCTGGCCGGCGAAGGGCGAGTCGTTGACCTGGAAGGTCATGGTCACCGTGGGCTCGTCAACGGTCAGCGCCGGCATGGCCTCGGGATGTTCCGGGTCGCACAGGGTATCGCTGATATTGAGCTCGTCGAGACCGGTGACACAGATGATGTCGCCGGCATTGGCTGACTCGGCATCGACCTGGTGCAGGCCGAGATAGGTTTTTACGCCGCCGATTTTCGCCTTGCGGCTCTTGCCATGACGGTCCAGCACCACTACCGGCATATTGACTTTGACCTTGCCGCGGGTCACACGGCCGACGCCAATGACGCCAACATAGGAGTTGTAATCCAGGGCGCTGATCTGCAGCTGCAACGGACCGTCACGGTCAACCTCTGGCGCAGGCACCTTGTCGACGATCAACTGGAACAGGCTTTCCATGTTGTCTTCCAGCTTGTCGGGCTCCAGGCCCGCCCTGCCTTCCAGGGCTGAAGCATAGATCACCGGGAAGTCGAGCTGCTTTTCAGTGGCGCCCAGTCGATCGAACAGATCGAAGACTTCATTGAGTACCCAGTCGGGACGCGCGCCGTCGCGGTCGATCTTGTTGATGACCACGATGGGGTGCAGGCCGCGGGCAAAAGCTTTCTGGGTGACGAAGCGGGTTTGCGGCATGGGCCCTTCCACCGCATCCACCAGCAGCAGCACGCTGTCGACCATGGACAGCACCCGCTCAACCTCGCCACCGAAGTCGGCATGGCCGGGCGTGTCGACGATATTGATACGGAAGTCGTGCCAATTAACGGCCGTGTTCTTGGCCAGGATGGTAATGCCGCGCTCCTTCTCCTGGTCGTTGGAATCCATCACGCGCTTGATTTCCTTGCCGCGCGTTTCAAGGGTGCCGGACTGCTGCAGCAGCTTGTCGACCAGCGTGGTCTTGCCGTGGTCTACGTGGGCGATGATGGCAATATTGCGGATTTTATCGATCAAGGGAGTAGGGCTCCTGCCCCGGGTGGACGTTAAAAAATGCGCGATTATACAGAGTTTTTTGTCAAAGATGACATCTATCAACTAGTTATATTTATTGGAGTTTTCCCTGCCGGGAGTTGGGGGTATGACTTTCTTTCAAAAGAAAGTCACACCCCTCAAGGAATGAGGAAAATCCCAATAAAAATAAATGAATTACTGTCTGTCGGGCCGATAGACCGCCACATTGGAAAACCCGTTTTCCACCAGGTACCCGGCATGCAACCGGCTCATGATGCCCTTGGCGCAATAGAGCAGGTAGGCAGGCTCTTTGGGTAATTCAGGAAATTTCGAGTTCAATTTGTAAAACGGTATTGTTTCGACAACGTTGTCCTCCAGCATCAGGGGCTGCTGCTCCTGCTCGTCAGGATGCCGGATATCGATAATGACATCCCCCGGCCGCGGCTCGGTCACCTGTGCAACAAGTTCACCGGTCCTTTCCGCTTCCAGGTTAATACGATCGATGACGACGGTTTCTGCATTTGCCACGGCGTCATCCAGGATCGCGAAATCGAAACGGCTTTCCTGGCGCTCTATCTTGTGCATCCGGGCACGGGTGGTGGGCTTCACGGAAATCACCCCACAGTACTCGGGAATGACCGCGGAAAACTCTTCCGTGCCGATCGCCCGGGCCTTGTCCACGATTTCCTGCTTTTCCATCATGGCCAGCGGGCGCAGCACCAGGCAGTCGGTCACCCTGTCGATCACGGCCAGGTTGGGCAGGGTCTGGCTGCTGACCTGGGCAACACTGTCCCCGGTCACCAGCGCCTCGATTTTCATTTTATCCGCCACCCGGCTGGCAGCGCGCAGCATCATGCGCTTCAGAACGACCCCCATTTGTGAGTTGTCGACCTTGTCCAGGATTTCGCCCACGACTCCTTCGAATGGCACCGTGACGAACTTGACCGGGTGGGTGGATCCATAACGCATCCACAGGTACAGGGCCACCTCCTTCACGGCGATTTCATGTTCCCGCCCGCCCAGGTTGAAAAAGCAGTAGTGGGTCAGCAGACCCCGGCGCATGGCCAGGTAGCTCGAAACCGCGGAGTCGAAGCCGCCTGAAATCAGGGACAGCACCGGGTCCTGGGTGCCGAGCGGAAAACCGTTGAGTCCCATCCAGGTGGCATCCACCACGTACAGGTCCTGGCCCCTGATTTCCAGTCTCACCGGCACCTGGGGGTTGCTGAGACTGACCCCGGCGGACCCGGTGTTGCGGTTGAGGCCGCCACCGACGAACTTTTCCACATCCATGGAATTGAAGTTGTGGCGGCCGATACGCTTGCAGCGTACGCAGAAAGTCTTGCCGTCCAGCCTGTCGCGGAAAACGTCGAGGGTGTGGGCCAGGATCTCATCCAGCGTGGTGAACGTGTGGTGCCTGACCCGCTCGAAAAAGCAGATGCCCTGGGTGGAGGCCAGCACATGCTCAATACTGCTGCCCAGGGAATCCAGGTCCTCCGGCACTTCCACCGTGACGAAATCCCAGCTGCCGGCCACGATGATGCGATCGGAAAAGCGGTGCAGGAGGACCTGCAGGTTTCTTTTCAGTTGCTTGGCGAAGCGGGTCCTGACCGGCCGGCTCTTGATCGTCATCTCCGGCGAATATTTGACGAGGTATTTCATGTACAGGCTACTGGCGTAAGGGGCCAGGCATTATATAGAAATCAGCAAACCCAGTCCCGGCGCCGGTTTCCGGGGTGCGCCTCAATTTGGGGCAATTGGGTGCTCTGCTCTGGACTGTTTGCACCATTATAGTGCATTATGGATAGCTGGTTGATGCAATTTCTTTAGAAATCAGCCAGCTAGAAATTGGTTCGGTATTTGCTAATCAGTATTTGCTGAAAAGTATTTGCTGAGATGAATTCGTCGTGTCAGCCAGTGACAGCCTAATTCTAGGACCAACGAGACAGATCCCCGATGAATGCCCCGCTACCCTCACCCGGGTTTGGACAGGAATTGAATACTGAAAATTTGAACACCAGTTTGCTGGACAACCTGATAACTGCAGTCATGGTCATGGACAAGGACCTTCTCGTCCTTCACCTGAACCCGGCGGCGGAAGCGTTGCTGGAAACCAGCAGCAAGCATTGTTTTGACCAGTTCGTCGGCAAGGTGCTGCTGAATTCAAAGCAACTGATCCAATCCCTGAAGAGCGTCAAGGACAACGGCGTGACGTTCATCTCACGCAAGGTTCAGCTGGTGAAGGCCAATGCCAACCCGATGACCGTCGACTACTCGGCCAGCCGCCTCATCTTCCAGAACGAAACCTACATCATGCTTGAACTGCAGGAACTGGATCGTTCCTACAACATTTCCCGCAAGGAGATGCTGATTTCCAACCATGAAACCACGCTGGGCCTGGTGCGCGGCCTGGGCCATGAAATCAAGAATCCCCTCGGCGGCATTCGCGGTGCGGCACAATTGCTGGCAGAAGAGCTGACGGACAAGGAGCTGAAAGATTACACCAACGTCATCATCGAGGAGACTGATCGCCTGGTCGGCCTGATCGACCGCCTGACCGGGCAGTACAAGAAACCCGCACTGCAGAAGGTCAACATCCACGAGATACTGGAACGCGTTTACAACCTGGTCATTGCGGAAACCCGCGGCACCATCGAACTCGTCAAGGATTACGATCCCAGCATTCCGGAAATCACCGGTGACCTAAGCCAGCTCATCCAGGCGGTGCTGAATATAGTTCGCAATGCCATGCAGTCCCTGACGGAATGCGACATGAAAGATGTGAAACCAAAGATCATCCTGCGCACGAGGGCGGTCAGCCACGTCACTATCGGTCCTGTCATGCACAAGCTGGTTGCCCGCATCGAAGTCATCGACAATGGCCCAGGCATTCCAGCGGACATGATCGAGAACATTTTCTATCCCCTTATCAGCGGCAGGGCTAACGGCACCGGACTGGGGCTGTCCCTGTCCCAGAATATCCTGAAAAACCACAACGGACTGATCGAGTGCGACAGTGAGCAAGGCAGAACCTGCTTCACCATTTCACTGCCTCTGTCCGGCGAACTTGAGGCAACCGATTAATGGCTGGCAAAAACCTGATCTGGATCGTCGATGACGACCGCTCCATCCGCTGGGTGCTTGAGAAATCCCTGGACAAGGCCGGTTTTGAAAGCGAGAGCTTCGAAAGCGGCGACAGCCTGCTGGAGCGCCTGAAGTCTGCCCAGCCTGATGTCATCATCAGCGACATTCGTATGCCCGGCATAGATGGCCTCGAAGTCCTGTCACAAGTGCAGGATGCCTACCCGCAGATCCCGGTCGTCATCATGACCGCCCATTCTGACCTGTCCAGCGCCGTGAAATCATACAAACGCGGTGCCTTCGAATATCTCCCCAAACCCTTCGATGTCAACGATGCGGTTGCCGTGGTTGACCGCGCGGTCAAGCATGCCAGCGAAAACAGGGCACCAAGCAGTGCCATCCCGACCGTGGAAGCAAAGGAAATCATTGGCGAGGCGCCTTCCATGCAGGAAGTTTTCCGCGCCATCGGACGCCTGTCCCACTCCAACATCACGGTGCTCATCAAGGGTGAGTCCGGTACCGGCAAGGAACTCGTCGCACAGGCCCTGCACAAGCACAGCCCCAGGGCGGAAAAACCTTACATCCCGCTGAACGTGGCTGCCATTCCCAAGGACCTCATCGAATCCGAACTGTTCGGCCATGAAAAAGGCGCGTTCACCGGTGCCACCGCCCTGCGTGTCGGCCGCTTTGAACAGGCAGATGGCGGCACACTGTTCCTGGATGAGATTGGTGACATGCCGATGGAAACCCAGACCAGGTTGCTGCGGGTTTTATCGGATGGCGAGTTTTACAGGGTGGGCGGATTATCTCCCATAAAGGCAAATGTCCGCGTGATCGCGGCTACCCACCAGAACCTGGAAGCACGGGTCAGGGAACACCTGTTCAGGGAAGACCTCTACCATCGCCTGAATGTGATCCCGATTCACCTGCCGCGACTGGCTGACCGTCGCGAAGACATCCCGGCACTGATGGAGCACTTCCTGGGCCGCGCCGCCCAGCAGATGGGCGTGGAGCAGAAAGTGCTGCGTCCCGAAACCAGCCAGTACCTGACCAGCCTGCCCTGGCCAGGCAACGTGCGCCAGCTGGAAAATTTCTGCAGCTGGATCACCGTCATGGCATCGGGCCGTGAAATCTTCATCAATGACCTGCCCGAGGAATTCCTCAACCCCACCGATCAGCAAACCGTGTCCGGCAACTGGGCGCAGAGCCTGAAGAGCTGGGCCGACCAGGAACTCAGCCTGGGCCACTCCGGCATCCTGCAGCAGGCTACACCGATTTTCGAAAAGTGCATGATCGAGGTGGCGCTGAAGCATTCCGGCGGCCGCAAGCGCGATGCGGCCGAACTGCTTGGCTGGGGCCGCAATACCCTGACCCGCAAGCTCAAGGAGCTCGACATTCCCTGAGCCTGCGGGAAAAACGATTCCCATCACGCCTTGAGGGAAAGCCTGACCAATCACACCCCGTTTGCTTGCAAACGGGGTATCTTTTTCAGGCGCCCCGCCTAGAATGGCAGGCTTTCCAACCCGACTCGCAGAAGGTGCCCCATGATTGACAGATCCCTCCCCCTGACCGAACTGCATCGCCATCTGGATGGCAACATCCGCCCGCAGACCATTCTCGAGCTGGGACGTCAGCACAACATCCGACTGCC
>JALRBG010000229.1 GCA_023257855.1 Pseudomonadales bacterium
GTTCGTGCATGAACTGGATGACCTGGCCGTGCTCCATCTTGACGCCGACGCACTTGTCTTCGTTGGTCAGGTGCAGCGGAACGTTTACTTCGAGTTCCACGTCAGCACGTACGCGCAGGAAGTCGGCGTGCATGATGATCGGCCTGGCAGGGTGACGCTGCAGGTCTTTCAGGATCACGCTTTCTTGGGCGCCGTCCACCTTCAGCTCGATGATCGAGGAGAAGAAGGCTTCATGCTCGGTGGCATGCAGGAGATCGTCGTGGCGAATGGTAATGGAGGCGGGATCCTTGCCGGCACCGTAGATGATGCCCGGGATATCACCGGTATTGCGACGCAGGCGGCGGCTCGCACCTTTCCCCACATCAGTCCTGGATTTCACATCCAGAATGAATTCATGCTTAGACATTTCTTGTTTCCTTGCAGCGGCGGGTTTAGTGACGCTGCCAAATTTGGGCTTCATGGCCCGGGTTTTAAATATCTCTCCAGAATCTGCGACCGAAACCGGAAAGGGTTTTATGCCAGTGTTAGCCCGATAAATTACGTGTTATCGAACATCGCGCTGACAGATTCTTCGTTGCTGACCCGCCTGATGGACTCGCCCAGGAACTTGCTGATCGAGAGCTGGCGGATTTTCTTGCAATTCCTTGCTTCCGTCGACAGCGGGATGGTGTCAGTTACCACCAGGGAGTCGAGTGTGGATTCGTTGATATTTTCCAGGGCGTTGCCGGACAGTACCGGGTGGGTACAGTACGCCACTACTTTCAGTGCACCTTGTTCTTTCAGGGCATCGGCAGCCTTGCACAGGGTGCCGGCGGTGTCGACCATGTCGTCGACGATGAGACAGGTGCGATCTTTTACTTCACCGATCAGGTGCATGACCTGCGCTTCGTTGGCTTTCGGGCGGCGCTTGTCGATGATGGCCAGGTCGATGTCGAGCTGCTTGGCGAAGGCGCGTGCCCTGACTACACCGCCGATGTCGGGCGACACCACGATCAGGTCCTTGTAGTTCTGGCGCAGTACTTCGTCCACGAGCACCGGTGAGGCATAGACGTTGTCCACGGGAATCTGGAAGAAGCCCTGGATCTGTTCGGCGTGCAGGTCGATGGTCAGCAGGCGGTTGATGCCCACGGCGCTGATCATGTCGGCCACGACCTTGGCGCTGATGGGAACGCGCGCGGAACGGACGCGGCGGTCCTGGCGGGCGTAGCCAAAGTAGGGAATGACCGCGGTGATGCGGTTGGCTGAGGAACGGTGCAGGGCATCGGCCATCAGCAGCAGTTCCATGAGGTTGCTGTTGGTCGGTGCACAGGTGGGCTGGATGATGAAAACGTCCTGGCCGCGGACATTTTCGTTGAGTTCGACGTTGATCTCGCCGTCACTGAATTTTTCCACATCGGCGCGGCCCAGTGGTACACCCAGCCACCTGGCGACTTTTTCCGCCAGTTCCCGGTTGGCGTTACCGCTGAATACCATCAAATTATTGGCCATAGCTCGGGTCCTGGGCTGCGTGTGTCTCGGGCTGTGTGGTTTCTTGTCGATGTCAGTGTAATCGTGGTTGTATCTGGCTGGGGTGGGAGGATTCGAACCTCCGCATGCAAGGATCAAAACCTTGTGCCTTACCGCTTGGCGACACCCCAAGTAAATCTTTCAGCTTTTAAGCTTCGTCCAGCGCCTTCTGTAACGGGGATACATTCACTCCCCTGGCTACAAAAGCCGATGACTTCCCGGGCGCCTGTTCGGGAACTAGGGTCATCACCTGCCGTGCTTCGGCTTCCGTTGCAAAGGCGGCGAAAACACTGGCGCCGGTCCCGGTCAGGCGTGATTCGCCATAACCGGCAAGCCAGTCGAGCGCCTTTTTTATCGGAGGATAAAGGTCGCTGACCAGCGATTCGCAGTCATTTTTACTGCCCGAAAACGGAAAGCCGGCTATTTTGAGGGGGCGAGTGTCCCTTGTCAATTGCGGATGGGTAAAAATCACCCCCGTGGAGACGTGGCAATCGGGGGTCAGGACGAGATACCAACGCTCAGGTAAATCAATGGGTTGCAGGTTTTCACCAACACCTTCGGCCCAGGCTGAATGACCATGGATGAAGACCGGGACATCGGCGCCCAGGGAGAGCCCGAGCGAGGCCAGTGCCCGGGTATCGAGGCCGCATTGCCACAGTCTGTTCAGAGCCAGCAGGGTGGTGGCGGCATCGGAACTGCCGCCTCCCACGCCACCTCCCGCCGGCAGGCGCTTGTCGAGGTGTATGCGAGTGCCCCTGACGATGCCGGTTTCCTGCCACAGCAGCCGGGCGGCGCGCATGACCAGGTTGTCCGGGCTCTCCAGGTCCTGCCGGCTGCAGCTGAAGGAGAGGTCACCGTCCGCCAGGGTAAAGGTCAGCTCATCCCCGTAATCGAGCAACTGGAACACGGTCTGCAAATCGTGATAACCGTCCGGGCGCCGGCCGGTAATGTGCAGAAACAGGTTCAGCTTGGCCGGGGCCGGCAGGGTGATGGAGTTCATCCGGCATCCCCGGCGTCCAGTTTCCAGTCACTGACCAGGAAGGTCAGGCGGTATGGAGCCTGTTCCAGGCGGATGCGCCCGGGCAGGATGCGGCCGGCGATGTCCTCGAAGCGGTCATACTGCAGCTCCCAGCGCCTGCCCGTGGCGTCGGGCTGGGAAATCGTCGCCACCAGGCCGGCTTCGTTGTAATTCACCTCGGCATTACGGCCCGGGGCGGGCAGCCCGCGAATCCAGTAGAGCAGTTCACTGGCCGGAAAGGCGTAGCCGAGGATGTCAGTGCCGATGGCTTCCAGGCTCGGTGCCGTGAAAGGTTCTTCCCCGGCCTTCTCGACGAGAACGCCGCCGGCATCCCCGCTCAGGCGCACGGCGCCAAGACCAAGGGTGCCGCTCAGATTGATCTCGAAGGTGCCGCTATCCTGCAGCCAGTTGATGTTGATGGTGTCGGAGTTGTTGTTGCTCCTTATGTTAAGCCGGCCGCGCAGTGACCAGTTGTCCATTTGCAGCAGTTGTCTCTGGTAGGCGGCATCGACCACGAGACCTGAGCCAGGCGACGTGGCGCAGGCGGTCAGTAAAAGTGCCAGTATGAATGGCAGGCAGGTTCTGGCCGGGCGGAAATCAGATGGCGGGAGCAGAGGTGAGCCGCTCCATGGTGCTGCGGATATGTTCACTGTCGGGCTGGCTCTCCAGGGCCTTGCGCCAGACGCTGCGGGCCTGGGATTTTTCACCCATTACCCAGAGTACCTCGCCGAGATGGGCGGCCACTTCATGGTCCGGAAACAGTTCGTAGGCCTTGTCGAGATTGTCGCGGGCTTCCTCGTACATGCCGAGCCTGTACTGCACCCAGCCCAGGCTGTCGATGATCGCCGGGTCGTTGGGGGCCAGTTCGAACGCCCGGAGGATGAGCGCATAGGCTTCCTGGTAACGGTCGGTGCGGTCTGCCAGCGTGTAGCCAAGGCTGTTGTAGGCCACCGGGTTGTTGGGGTTGAGCTGGATGATCTTGCGCAGGTCGACTTCCATCAGGTCGAGGTCGTTGATTTCCTGGCTGTACACTGAACGCAGGAAAAGCAGCTGGATATTGCTGGGGAATGCGCCGACGGCATTGTTCAGCACGATTCCTGCTGCATCCAGGTAACCCTCATCTATCAGCACATTGGCTTCCATCGACAACAGGGCAATGTTGTAGTCGGGGTTGCGGAACCGGATGTTCTGCAGCCGTGACTTCATTTCATCGTAACGTCCGGCACGCACCATCAGTTCAGTCAGGCTGCGTTGTGACTGCAGGAAGTTGCTGCCACCGTTGACGTTGAAGAAGTGCTGGATGGCCTCGGCATTGCGATTCTCCTGCATGCTGATGTAACCCAGGTAGTAATGAGCGTCATCGAGGCGCTGGGCGTTTTCCACCATGCGTTCGAAATAGGACCTGGCATCCTTGAGCGCGTTGATTTCCATACTTATCAGGGCCAGTGAGTACAGCATGTCGAAGTCGTCGGGATTCTGTTCCACGATAATCTTGAACTGGTCGCGGGCTTCGCGGTAACGCTCTTCATCGACCAGCTTGCGTGCATACTGGAAGCGCAGCTGCTTGTTGTTCTCGTTGCTGCGCAGGGCCTGCTGCAGCCGGCGCCGGGCCTGTTCGGTCTCTCCCATCTGCTCGAGCAGTTCCACCTCGAGGATGACCACTTCCGGGGCGTCATCCAGTTCGACGGCAAGTTCGCTCACCAGTGCATAGGATTCAGCCACCTGGTCGTTCTGCCGGTAAAGGTGCGCCAGGGACAGGCGAATGGACTGGTCCTGCGGATACTTGATGCGCAGGTCGTTGAAATCCGCGATCAGGGCGTCGAGGAAGAGGGCGGCATTGTCATCCAACGCGGTGCGGTTGGTGATCAGGCGGAAATCGATGCTGGCACCAAGGCTGAGCAGCCGTTCCATGTGGTCGAGTGCTTCCTGGTAGCGGCCCAGGGTAACCATCTGGAATGCCAGGGTGCGCAGGGCTTCCTGGGAATCGGGTTCCCTGGCCAGCCACATGTTGCCCATCTCGATGGCGGCCTGGACATCGCGCAGGAAGGAAGCGATGCGTGAGGCGCGCTTGATGATATTGATGTCGTTGGTTTCCCGGGCCAGTTGCAGGTAGTCCTCGAGGGCCTTCTGGTTGTAACCGCGCTGGCCGGCCATTTCGGCGATGATGACGCGGGTCAGGATATCCTCGGAGAAGCTGCCGTACTGGATATCCTCGGGGGGAGGCAGGGCCTCGGGAGCGGTTTCCGCGCGCGGCGGGGCTGCTGCAGTAATGCTTTCCGCGGGTTCTTCGCCGGAAGTGCGGTCTTCAACGCTGGCGCATGCTGCCAGCAGGCTGGTGAACAACAGGGCGAGCAGCGAGGAGGCATGCCGGCTGCGCTTGCTGGATGCAGACATGCGAATTAGTGAGGCGAACCTGATCATAATGCTTTCGGGCTTTTTAACACGACCTAGTATAGCCAGAACGTCGGGAATATCCCAATGATGCCGGGCGTTGTGAACAATACGCTGGCGCTGACCATTCAGACCAGTGAATCCGGGATTTCGTTCCACAGGGCCATGTCGCAGGGCAACCGTTGCGCAATAAATAGGCACAACAGGGACTATTGAGTAAAATAGCTCGTTTACCCACAGGGAAACACCACAACCCACTCCGGCCGGCCCCTACCGGCGGCAGTCGGAGAATTGCAGACCTTCTTATGGCGACCTTCCTCCTGGGCGTAAATCACAACACTGCCAGCGTCGATGTACGTGAGAAGGTGGCCTTCGCCCCGGAAAAAATGCATGACGCCCTGCAGCAGGCCTGTGCAGATGTCGGCCTGGATGAAATCGTCATCGTTTCCACCTGCAACCGGACCGAGTTGTACTGTGAGCCCGGCGAAGGTCCGGCCGCCGCACACAGCAGCGACCAGGTGCGGGCGAAAGTCCAGCAGTGGCTTGCTCACTACCACCAGTTGCAGGATGAGCAGCTGGAAAATTGCCTCTACAGTTTCGAAGGCACCGACACCGTCACCCATGCCATGAAAGTCGCCAGCGGCCTCGACTCCATGGTACTCGGCGAACCGCAGATACTCGGCCAGCTCAAATCCGCCTACGCCGTGGCCCGTGAAGCCGGTACGGTCGGCAACAGCCTCAGCCGCCTGTTCGAGGAAACCTTCGCCGTGGCCAAGCAGGTGCGCACTGATACTGCCATCGGCGAGAACCCCGTGTCGGTGGCTTTCGCCGCCGTCACCCTGGCCGAGCATATCTTCAGTGACCTGTCCGAGGTCAACGCGCTCATGATCGGTGCCGGCCGCACCATCGAGCTGGTGATCCAGCACTTGCGCCGCGCCGGAGTCGCGCACGTGGCGGTAGCCAACCGCACCCTGGAGCGCGCGCTAGAACTGAAAGAGAAGTATGGTGTCAGCGAAGTGCTGTTTGCCGATTTGCCCGAGCAGCTGGAGAAGGCGGACATCGTGGTCAGCTCCACCGCCAGCCAGGTGCCGATCCTGGGCAAGGGCGCTGTAGAAAGCGCACTCAAGGCGCGCAAGCACAAACCCATCTTCATGGTGGACCTGGCAGTGCCGCGGGACATCGAGCCGGAAGTGGCCGAACTGGATGACATCTACCTGTACAGTGTCGATGATCTGGCCCAGGTCATCGACGCCAACCTGCAAAGCCGCCAGCATGCGGCCCAGGAGGCGGAAAAGATCATTGCCCAGGGCGTGGCCAGCTATGAAGAAAAGCTGCGCACGCTCGGCATCGTTTCCACGCTGAAGAATTTCCGCCAGAAAGCGGAGCACATCCGCGACACGGAACTGGAAAAAGCGCTGAAGCTGCTCGAGAAAGGCGAGGCGCCGGAAAAGGTACTGGCCAGCCTGGCGCGCCTGCTGACCAACAAACTGATCCACGCACCCAGCGTGCAGATGAAAAAAGCCAGTGCCGACGGCCGCAGCGAACTGATCCAGCTCGCCGAAGAACTGTTCGAACTGGAAGCGAGCAATGAAGAGGTCAGCACCTACGACCCCGAAGACGAAACACACAACCAGCCTTAACCCGGCCGGTACCCCGCCAACGCAGGAAAGCAGTACACACCATGAACCCATCCGTTATCAGCAAGCTGGAACACCTGAAGGACCGCTACGAGGAGCTCGAAGCGCTGCTCAGTGATGCCGGTGTCATCGCTGACCAGGATAAGTTCCGCAGCTATTCCAAGGAATACGCGGAACTGGAGCCGGTGGTGCAGTGTTTCAGCCGCTTCACGCAGAAGCAGACGGAACTTGAGGAAGCCAGGGTCCTGCAGAAGGACAGTGATCCTGATGTCAGGCAGATGGCGGAAGATGAGGTCTATGCTGCCCAGTCCCAGCTGGAGGCACTCGATAGTGAGCTGCAGAAGCTGCTCCTGCCGAAGGATCCCAAGGATGAATGCAACGTATTCCTGGAAATCCGTGCGGGCACCGGCGGCGATGAGGCCGCTATTTTCTCCGGCGATCTCTTCCGCATGTATTCGCGTTATGCCGAAACCCAGGGTTGGCAGGTCGAGGTGATGAGCGAGCGGCCGGGCGAGCATGGTGGCTACAAGGAAATCATTGCCAGGGTTGCAGGCAGGAATGTCTATGGCCAGCTCAAGTTCGAGTCCGGCGCCCATCGCGTGCAGCGCGTACCGGAAACAGAAACGCAGGGCAGGGTGCACACCTCGGCCTGCACAGTGGCCATCATGCCCGAAGTCGATGACCTCGAGCAGATCGAAATCAACAAGAACGACCTGCGCGTGGACACTTTCCGCGCCAGCGGCGCCGGCGGTCAGCATGTCAACAAGACCGATTCCGCCATCCGCCTGACGCACATTCCGACCGGCATCGTGGTGGAATGCCAGGATGAGCGTTCACAACACAAGAACCGGGCGCGCGCCATGTCGCTGCTGCAGGCCAAGCTGCAGGCGGCGGCGGAAGCCGAGCGCAACAAGGAGCAGTCCGACACCCGCCGTGACCTTGTCGGCAGCGGCGACCGTTCCGAGAAGATCCGCACCTACAACTATCCCGACGGACGCATCACCGACCACCGCATCAACCTGAAGCTGAACAAGCTGGCCGACGTCATGGCCGGCAATATCGGCGAAATCATCCAGGCGCTGATCACCGAGCACCAGGCCGACCAGCTGGCCGATATGGCGAGTTGAGCGGCCGGTAAAATCCCATGGCTTCCATCAAACAGCTGATTGCGGACGGTGAGGCAGCACTGGCCTGCAGCGATACGGCGCGCCTGGATGCCGAGATACTCCTCGCCATGGCGCTGAACAATACCCGCACCTGGCTGTATACCTGGCCGGATCGCGTGCCGAGCCTGCCGGAACAGCACATGTACCTGGACCTGCTGCGCAGACGCAAGGCCGGCGAGCCTGTCGCCTATCTGGTGCATCGCAGGGAATTCTGGGGGCTCGACCTGAAGATCGATCATCATGTCCTCATCCCGCGCCCTGAAACCGAACTGCTGGTGCAGGCGGCGCTGGATGCCCTCGCCGGCAACGCAGCCGCCCGGGTCGCGGATCTTGGCACCGGTTCCGGCGCCATCGCACTGGCCCTGGCGTCGGCACAGCCACAGTGGCAGGTCATCGCGACGGACATTTCCAGCGAGGCGCTCGAGCTGGCCCGCGACAATGCCAGCTGCCTCGGCATTACCAACGTAACATTCAGGCCCGGCGAATGGCTGGCACCGCTGGCAGGCATGACATTCGATGCCATCGTCAGCAATCCGCCATATATTGCTGAAGGCGATTCGCACCTGGCCGAGGGCGATGTTCGCTTTGAGCCTGTACATGCGCTAGTCTCGGCCGATGCCGGCCTGGCTGATATCCGCCGCATCGTGCAGGATAGTCCGGCACACCTGGCGCCGGGCGGGTGCATGATACTGGAACACGGATTCGATCAGGGGCCTGCCGTCAGGAACATTTTCACTGCAGGAGG
>JALRBG010000286.1 GCA_023257855.1 Pseudomonadales bacterium
GGCAGGGTCAGGAGCGGCTATTGACTAAGCGTATTTGATATGGCACAATCCCGGCCTGCTCCAGTAATGTTATTTGTAACTAATTGATTTTTAAGCGGTATTTTTACCGTGGTGCTATTGGCCCGGAACCGGTTTTTTCAATGCCGGCGTCGGCTGAAATCCCCCTCTGACTCCGACTGGCTTCACGGTCACCTCGTGGTGATCATCAGTCTTACGACCAGGGGCAATCGGGACACGATACTGCCGGACATCGCCGCCATGGCGGCAAACTGCTTCCGGCCTCTGTGACCGGGACAGTAAAACGTAAACCAAGACAACAGGAATCAGGAACACACCATGCAAGTTTCAATGGAAACCCTTGCCGGCCTGGAAAGGCGTATGACTATCGAAGTACCGGCAGAGACCGTGGAAAGCCAGGTCAAAAGCCGGCTCCAGGAAGCCGCCAAGAACGTGCAGATGAAAGGCTTCCGGAAAGGCAAGGTACCGGTCAAGGTCATCAAGGAACGTTATGGTGCCGGTGTCCGCCAGGAAGTCCTTGGCGAGGTCATGAGCAACTCCTGGGTGGAAGCCGTGACGCAGGAGAAAGTGAAGCCCGCCAGCCAGCCACGCATCGAGCCGAAGAATCTCGAGGAAGGCAAGAATCTGGAATTCACGGCCACTTTCGAAGTGTACCCGGAGATTGAATTGCAGGAATTTTCCGGAATCACCATTGAGAAAAAGGGTGCCGAAATCTCTGATACTGATATCGACAAGATGGTCGAAACGCTGCGCGAACAGCGCAAAACCTATGTTGAGACAGACAGGGCAAGCCAGGATGGCGACAGGGTAAATATTGATTTCACCGGCACCATAGACGGCGAGAAGTTTGAGGGCGGCGAAGCCAAGGGCAGCAACCTGGTACTTGGCTCCAAACGCATGATCCCGGGATTCGAAGAAGGCCTGGTGGGCCTGGCCAAGGGCGAAGAGAAGACCCTGTCACTGACTTTTCCAGAGGATTATCACAACAAGGACCTGGCAGGTAAGGCTACCGAGTTTGCCGTCAAGGTCAACACTGTCAGCGAACCGGTTCTGCCGGAACTGAATGATGAATTTTTTGCCTCGTTTGATGTTGCCGAAGGCGGCCTGGATGCATTCAGGAAAGAGGTTTCGGCGAACATGGCCCGCGAGTTGAAAAACGCCTCGCGCAACAACATCAAGAACCAGGTAATCGAAGGCCTGTTGAAAATACATTCGGTGGATGTGCCCAAGACCCTGGTCAAGAGCGAAGTCGGTGCTTTGCGCCAGCAGGCAATGCAGCAGTTTGGCGGCGGCAGGAATATTGACCCCTCGATGCTACCCGACGACCTGTTTTCCGGCCAGGCCGAACGTCGCGTTACACTCAGCCTGATCATGAACGAGATCGTCAACAAGAATAACCTCAAGCCGGAAGCTGATGCCGTGCGCAAGCTTATCGAGGAGATGGCAGAAAGCTACGAGAAGCCGGAAGAGGTTATCAAGTGGTATTACAGTGACAAGGAGCAGCTGGCCAATATCGAAGCCATGGCGCTTGAAGAGGCTGTGATTGACCTCATCCTGGATTCGGCCAAAATTAGCGAGTCTAACGTCAGCTACGAGGAGGCGCTGAAACCGCCTGCCCAGGCTGCTGCCGATACTGCAGAAAAATAAGAACAGTAAACTGCTTGTCAGGGCTGCAACAGATACAGGAACCGAAATGAAGAATTATGAAAAAGAGTTAGTTCAGGAATATGCCAGCCTGGTGCCGATCGTTGTCGAGCAGACCGCCCGCGGCGAACGCTCCTATGACATCTATTCCAGGCTGCTCAAGGACCGGATCATTTTCCTGGTGGGGCAGGTCGAAGACCACATGGCCAACCTGGTCGTTGCCCAACTGCTGTTCCTTGAGTCGGAAAACCCTGACAAGGATATCCATCTTTATATCAATTCGCCTGGCGGCTCAGTGACCGCCGGGTTGTCCATCTACGACACCATGCAATTCATCAAACCTGATGTCAGCACCATGTGTATCGGCCAGGCAGCCAGCATGGGTGCGCTGCTCTTGACCGGCGGGGAGAAGGGCAAGCGATTTGCGCTGCCGCATTCCCGCATGATGATTCATCAGCCCAGCGGCGGTGCCCAGGGCCAGGCTTCGGACATCCACATCCAGGCCCAGGAGATCCTGAACGTGCGTGAGCGCATGAACAAGATTATGGCACACCACACCGGCCAGACTATTGAAGTCATTGCCCACGATACCGATCGTGACAATTTCATGAGCGGTGAAGAGGCGGTCAAATACGGGCTCATCGACAAAGTCATGGAAAAACGTGTACTGCCGGCACCACCACCCGGCGGGCCAGCCTGACGGCATTCCCGGCAGTTTCCACTTGTAAAATAGGCCAAAAGCCTTAATCTAATACCTGTTGGATATACAAAGGCACACCACGGGTAAACCGGAACCAGCACATGGCAGACGACAAGAAAGACGACGATAGCGGTAAGCTGCTTTATTGTTCTTTTTGCGGCAAAAGCCAGCATGAAGTCAGGAAGCTGATCGCCGGTCCTTCTGTGTTCGTCTGTGACGAATGCGTCGACCTTTGCAACGATATTATCCGGGAAGAGATCCAGGAAAAGTCTATCGACAAGGACGACCGCAAGCTGCCGACCCCGGGAGAGATCCGGGATACACTAGACGAATATGTCATTGGCCAGGAAAAGGCAAAAAAGAC
>JALRBG010000293.1 GCA_023257855.1 Pseudomonadales bacterium
GTTCAGGCGTTTCAGGCTGCGTTCGATACTCTTGCGGGTATGCGATGCGGAAAAATCAAAACGGGAAACACCGTTCTCGAATTCCTCGCCGGTCTTGGTGGCGATAATCCAGTCTTGCCGGTTGGCAAGCAGTTTGCCGAGACGCTGCTCGCTGTTGCCATAAGCCGGTGCAGTATCGAGCAGGTTGATTCCGCTGTCCCTGGCCTGGTCCAGCAAACGGGTGACAGCGGCATCATCCGGTATGGTGAAAGCGTCGGGGTATTTCACGCCCTGGTCGCGTCCCAGTTTGACGGTGCCCAGGCCGATGGCGGATACATGCAGGTCCGTGCCCGGAATGGTTCTGGAAAAGCCCATGGCTACAGGTTCTCCCAGGGTGTTGCCGCCACCTGCGGACGGTAAAGGAACTGTGGGGCCGCACCGGTTTGCGGTGACGGGACAATGCCCTGCGCCTGCAAATGCGCCAGTACTTTATCCGCCAGGGCGGGGGCCAGGGTCAGTTTCGTCGGCCAGCACACGGCCAGGTTCAGGTGGGTCACCAGGCTGGCATCTTCGGGGCGCCGGCCGTCGGGCTGTTTTGCTTCAGCTCGATCGATTTCCAGGGTGCCCCATTCGGCGCCGTCGAAATCACACCAGGGAAAAAGGTCGGCCAGCGTACGCCGGGCCCTGTCGATCAGGTTGTTCGCGTTCATACCCGCGCCGTCTTCGGCCAGTCGGCCGCCGAGGTACCAGACCGGCTCCCCGGCCTTGTTGCTGTGCGTGGTGATGGTCAGCTCGGGGGTCAGGTCGATGCTGCTCGAGACACAGTGAACGTAAACGGGCCCTGTGTGCCGGTGACGTACCATGACCTGCTGCAGCGGGCGACGCTGCATGGGAGCAACATCAAGACCGCTCTGGCGCAGCAGGGATTCGGTGCCGCCGCCGCAGCAGCTGATGTACTGCTGTGCCTTGATGCATGTGCCGTCATTGAACACCAGTCCGGAGATGTCGCCGTTATCGCCTCTTTCGAGACGCGCCTCGTTCCAGTCGATGCAAAAGACGCTCTCCTGCTGCCGATTGCAGAGCATGGCCAGGAGCGAGGGCACGTCGATGACAAAATCGTCAATGCGGTACATCGGCCCTTTGACATTGCCCTGGAAGAAGGCCGGGAATTCATTCGGTGCCAGGCGTTGGGTTTTTGACGCCAGCGCCTTGCTGCCGAGGAAGGAAAGCAGGCGTGCACGCAGGGAATTGCGCGGCAGCATGTAATAGTCATCCGAGAGGATGCGGGTTCCCTGCAGGTCCACATCACCCTGGCCCTGCAGGCACCTGCGCCAGATACAGGGCATGTCCGAGACCGTGGTTGCGGAGCGATTCAGGGTGCCGTCATTGATGTACTTGAGGCCGCTGTGGATGATGCCCTGGCTGGCAACGCTCTGGCCCTGGCCCAGGCTGCCGCTTTCCAGCAACCAGGCGCTGTAGCCCGCGTTGCGCAGGCGATTGAGCAGCCAGAGGCCGGCCACTCCGCCGCCAAATATCAGCGCGTCTGTTTTCAGGATTTCCGCCATAGTTTGTACGTCACGGGAAAGCGTGACAGTATAAACCAGCAGAAACCGGAAATCCCCGGCCGTAGCGAATCGTCCAATTGTTGCTATAAATCGTTGTTACTAATTGTTGTTATAAAAAGACGTCAAAAGAAGTACGAGTGAACCGCTTCCTCTATTGCGCGCTGTTTTACCTGGCCACGCCCGTGATCCTGCTCAGGCTGCTGTGGCGGTCCCTGCGCGCGCCCGATTACCGCAAGCGCTGGGCGGAGCGTTTTGCCTTCTATGGTGATTTGCCGCTGCGTCGGGTCGATGTCGTTTTCCACACCGTCTCCGTTGGGGAAGTGCATGCAGCGGTGCCGCTCATTCGAAAACTGCAGGCGCACGATCCATCACTGGAAATTCTTGTCACCACGACCACGCCAACGGGTTCGGCGCGCGTGCCGGCGATGCTGGGCGACACCGTGCAGCATGTTTACCTGCCGTATGATTATCCGGGTGCAGTGAATCGTTTCCTGGATCGTTTTGCCCCGCGACTGCTGGTCATCATGGAAACGGAATGGTGGCCCAACCTGGTTCACTGCTGCGCGGTACGCGGTGTCAGGCTCATGCTGGCCAATGCACGCCTGTCGGAAAAATCGCAGGGCAATTATCAGCGCATGCACAAGCTGGCGGGGGAAATGCTGAAAAGTTTTGATGCCGTTACGGGACAGTCACAGCATGACCGGGACCGGCTGGTCGCACTCGGCTTGCCGCCTGCAAAGGTCGAGATTGCCGGCAGCATGAAATACGACATGATGCTGAATGCTGACATGCTGGTACAGGCCAGGCAGGACAAGAAAGCCATGGCCGGTCGCCCGGTGCTCATCGCTGCCAGTACCCGCACACTCGATGGTGAGGCCGAGGAAGAAAAAATTCTGCAGGCTTTCGGCACTCTTGTAGCTGAGCGGCCGGACCTGCTGCTGGTGCTGGTGCCGCGGCACCCGGAACGCTTTGACAGCGTGGCCGCCTTGGCTGGGAAAAGAGGCTTCAGCATCGCCAGGCGCAGTCGTGACCGGATCGCTCTGCCTGAACAGCAGGTGTTGATCGGGGACTCCATGGGGGAAATGCAGTACTACTTTGGGCTGGCAGATATCGCTTTTGTCGGCGGCTCCCTGGTCAACACCGGTTGCCAGAACATTATCGAACCGGCGGCGATCGGCCTGCCGGTGATCACGGGGCCCTCCCTCTATAATTTCCAGGCCGTCAGTGAGGCCATGATTGCGGTACAGGGGATGCTGGTGGTTGCCAATGCGGCAGAGCTTGCCGCGGTGGTGAAATCGCTGCTGGATAATCCTTCACAGCAACAGGTGATGGGGGAGGCCGCCCGTTCCGTAGTTGAAGCCAACCAGGGTGCCACGGCCAGGAACCTGGCCGTGCTCAGCGGACTGCTTGGGTCAGCCCGCTGAGGCAGGTTATACAGGCTTTTTATTCAAGCCATTCGTTCAGGTCGATGATGTCCTGCGGGCTCAGGATGCCGGCGGCCTGTTTCAGGTTCAGCGTGTTGATCACGTAGTTGTAGCGGGCATTGGCGTAGTCGCGCCTGGTCTGAAACAGCGTGCGCTGGGCCAGCACCACGTCGACCACGTTACGGGTTCCCACTTCTGCACCGACCTCGGTGGCTTCCAATGCGCTTTCCGCAGAGATGATCGCCTGCGCGCGTGCCTGCACGGCAAGCACATCGGTTTCCACGCTACGGTAATTGTTGCGGGTACTCTGCGTGCTGTCACGCTGGGTTTTCAGCAGCGCTTCCTCGCTGGCATCGCGTGTGTAGTAGGCCTGGCGCTTGCGGGCTGCGTTCAGGCCGCCGGCAAAAAGGGGATAGGAAAAGTTCAGCGTGATGTTGGTACGCTCGGACGCTATGGCCGGGAAGAAGCTGAAAGGGTTGGCAGACTGGTTCCAGCCGTAACCGGCAGTGATGTCGATAGTCGGGAACATGGCGGCCCGTGCTGACCTCGCATCTTCCTGCTTGGACTCCAGGTCGAATTCCGCTGCCTTGATGGCCAGGTTGTTGCCCATGGCAAGGCTGACCCATTCGTTCAGGCTGGCCGGGTTGAGTGACTCGATCGGGAATTCGGTGCTCAACGATTCCAGGGCATCATGGCCCTGGCCAGTGATCGCGCCGAGCGCTTCGAAGGCCTGGTTCAGGTTATTCTCCTCCACCAGCCGGTTCACGCGGGCCAGGTCATGGTTGGCCTGGCTGTCATAGACGTCGGTGATCGGGATCAGGCCCACTTCGAAACGCTCCCGGGTCTGTTCCAGCACCTGGGCGGCGGCCTCTTCTTCCGCACGGAAGGTGGCGAGGTTGTCCTGCGAACGCAGCACGTTGAAATAAGCGGAGGCCACTTTCAGGATTAGCTGCTGCTCGGCTTGCGCCAGGTTGGCGGCAGCCTGCAGGTCAGACGCCTTGGCTGACTGGAAGGCGTACCAGGCTTCGAAGTTAACGAGGGCCTGGCTGATGCTCAGGTTGTAGCCCTTGGTATTGAAACCGTTGCCGAAGCTGTGGGCGTTGCCGAACGGGGTGTTTTCAGCCGGGCCTGCCGTATCACGTGAAGAGGAGCCGTTGATCGTAATCCGGGGCAGCAGGAATGAGCGACCCTGGTCGATGGTGGTGTGAGCAGCATTGTAATTGGCCCTGGCCTGGCGGATCTCCGGATCATTGGCCGCGGCCAGCTCAAAGATCTGGGCGAGGTCATCAGCCCGTGCCGTGCTGAAAGGCAATGCCAGCACGGCCAGCGACAGTGTCCCTGCGATCTGCCTGAGCGTATGACGAATTTTCACTGTTACCATGGTTTTCTCCATTTTCGATAGTCTGGCGCCCGGATGACTCCCTGCCTCGGGCAAATTTTAACTATTTGATAATATTGGGATAAATTCTTAAAGGGGGTGCAACCCTGATAGTCTTTGTCTGGTTGACTGACTGGTCAGTCAGTTTCATTTCTTTTCCCGCCGGTGTCAAGGTCGGGAAGTCCCGAATCGCTTTCGACTGGCTGCTTTACTGTCGGGTTATACGCAATCCTTTGCCCACCGGCTTTGCGGGTTCGAACCTGATTCTGTTGCGACGGGTAAATACATGGCAGAGGGTGTACCGTCAGGCAGCTGCTCATATATGCTGGATAAAAGTGCGGCCATTGTAGCAAACAATTCTTCGGGGACAGTGCCGAATGTGGCTGACACACTGCTGTAATTCCTCATAAGAAGGGTTTTTATTTTGACAACAGGCAAGAAGTCCGCGACGGGATTTACCAGGGACGATGTGCAGATTATCGATACTACCGAATGCTATTCCGGCTTCCTGAAAATCGACCGCCTGCACCTGCGGCACAGGCTTTATGCAGGCGGCTGGAGCAACACCATACAGCGTGAAATCGTGCAGCGGGCGCCGGGAGTCGGCGTCTTGTTATATGACCCTGAATTGGATAAGGTGCTGATGGTTGAGCAATTTCGTGTCGGTTGCCTGCAATCGGCCACAGGACCCTGGAAACTGGAACTGGTTGCCGGTCTTATCGATACCGATGATTCGCCACAGGCGGTGGCAATCAGGGAAGCACAAGAGGAAGCCGGGGTCACGATCGATACCCTGTTGCCCATGTTCAATTACTACCTGTCGCCCGGCAGCAGTACGGAAATGATGACCCTGTTTTGCGCGATCTTCGATGCGCGCACTCATGTAAGTACGGATGCACAGGGCGAGCTCCTGGAAACTGCAAGCGTGTTTGGCCTGGAAGAAGAGCATGAGGATATCCGGGTCGTCATCATGGATAGGGAAGATGCTGAAAAAGCCATGGGTAGTGGTATGATCGACAATGCCATGAGCCTTATCGCATTACAGTGGTTGCAATTGCACCACGGGTCAGTCAGGAAGATGCTGGCAGATGCAGGTAAGAGGTAAGAGGCAGCAGGCAAGAGGTTAGCCCGCATAAACAGGAAAGATGCTGAATTTGTGATCGACCCTGAAGAGATGAAAATCAAAAGCTATACAATCGACCTCAGCGAACAAATGGCGGTGTGTGATGCCAACTATATCCGCCTGCTCAAGCTGCTGGGGAAAACCCGCGGTATACGCACACGCCTGATTGCGTTGCCCGGCCCGGGCTTGGCGGCCAGGCATGGCCAGATTCTCGTCAGCCTCGAAATCCAGGAAGACTTCAAGTACACGAGCACCATTTGCATCAGGCAGTTGTTGAATTCGCAGGAAGGACGTCCGTCAATGTACAAGACCCCGGAGATGATCATCCGGGTGTATCACGACGCCAAGACGGCCGAGGTAACCAGCTACCAGAATCACCGTTATTTCAAGGCTGCTTACCCGGTGCCGAACCGGTTCATGTACCAGTGCGACGAGAGGGAGCAACTGAATCTTTTTCTGGCTGAGTGGCTAAATCTGTGTATAAATGAAGGGATGAGCAATCCCGGCGAGTTACAACTGGAGAAGCTGAACTGTAACTGAAACCCTGTCCCAGGTACAGTTATTCTGCCTGCTGGACGGGCATCAAATCAGAAAACAACAGAAAGAAAAGCAGTCCGGATTTTGCAATAATTGTCCCGCATGATTTGAGAGAGTAGGAAACGTTGGCTGAAATCCTGGCAGACAACAAGAATCAGAATTATCGTATTGTCCAGATAACGGATTCACACCTCTTTGCTGACCGCAAGACTATTTTTGACGGGCTCAATACCTTCGATACGCTCTGCGATGTCGTCAACCTGGTAATCAAGCAGCAAAAAAACATCGACCTGGTACTGTGCACCGGCGACCTGGCCCAGGATACCAGCATCCAGGCCTATTATAATTTCGTCGATGCCCTGGCGCCGCTCAGCGCGCCGCAACTGTGGATTCCGGGCAACCATGACATCCGCAGCCGCATGCAGCAGTCGCTGGAGCAGAACTGCATTCACCTGAAGCGTTCCGCGCAGCTGGGCAACTGGCGCATCATCATGCTCAACTCCAATGTCGAAGGGCATGTCTACGGGCTGCTCGATCAGAAGGAACTGGCCGACCTCGACCTGGAGCTGGCGGACAGTGAACGCAACGGCTCGCACGTCCTGGTGTGCGTGCACCACAATTGCCTGCCGGTACAGGCGGCCTGGCTGCAGCAGCATTGCCTGAAGAATGCCGATGAACTGTTTTCCGTGCTGGACCAGTATTCCCATGTGCGCGGCATCCTGTACGGGCACATTCACCAGGAATTTGAATCCAGCCGCAATGACGTAAAAATCATGGCCGCGCCATCGACCTGCATCCAGTTCCACCCGACCAACGACAATTTCACCATCGATAACGCCCAGCCCGGATACCGCTGGTTGAACCTGGGTGCGGACGGCACGATCGAATCCGGTGTCGAGCGTGTCAGCGGCAAATCCTACAACATAGATTTCCGCAGCACCGGCTGCTGACGCCTGGCCGGGCAGGGATCTTGCCCGCCTAAAAAATTTCCTGAATCGGCAAATATCTTTCCACTCGATGCGGGTAAGCATCGTATAATCATGCGCATGGTTTCGAGCCGTCCTTTAATCATTTATATCCACGGATTCAACAGCTCACCTGCCTCTGAAAAAGCCCGACAATTCGCAAGCTTCTGCAGTCGTTCCGAAGAATACAGCGTCGCCGTCCCTGAACTTTCCCACGATCCCCGGCGCGCCATCGCGCAGCTTGAAACGATGATCGAAAACGCTGGCAGTAATATCCACATCCTCGTCGGCAGTTCACTCGGTGGCTACTACGCCACGTGGCTGGCGGAAAAATACGGTTGCCGGGCAGCCCTGGTGAATCCGGCCGTCTCGCCGGCGAAGACGCTGGGCGAGGAGTTCCTGGGACCACAGAAAAATTTGTATACCGGCGAGGAATACGAGTTCACCCGGCATTATGCCGACTACCTGGATAGCCTGGACGTGAACCCGCTGCAGCATGCCAAAAACTACCTCCTGCTGGTGCAGACGGGAGACGAAGTGCTGGACTACAGGCAGGCCGTGGCGCGCTATGCGGGCTCCACCCAGGTTGTGCAGGCGGGCGGCAGCCACCGGTTCAAGGATTTTGCGGCGGTTGTGCCGGCCATCCTGGAGTTCGCGGGCAGCGGCACCTTGTCCGCCGCCAGCCGTGACGCCATCGCCACCCTTGATGAAGAGCGGCAGGCACAGCAGCAAGAACAACCCATGAGGAAGAAGCAGTAAGCATGAGTAAAGAATACAACTCCGGCTCCATCGAAGTACTGACAGGCCTGGACCCCGTCCGGCGCCGCCCTGGCATGTATACCGATACCTCGCGGCCCAACCACCTGGTCCAGGAAGTGGTGGACAACAGTGTCGACGAGGCGCTGGCCGGCCACGCCCGCTCCATCAAGGTCACGCTGAACAAGGACGGCAGCGTCGAGGTTACCGATGACGGCCGGGGCATGCCGGTGGACATTCACCCGGAAGAGAAAGTGCCGGGGGTCGAGCTGATCCTGACCCGCCTGCATGCCGGCGGCAAGTTCAACAGCGACAACTACAAGTTCTCCGGCGGCCTGCACGGCGTCGGCGTGTCCGTGGTGAATGCCCTGTCCAGTGAACTGGAAGTGCAGGTCAAGCGCGACGGCAAGCTGCACCAGATGACCTTTGCAAACGGCGACAAGAAGACGAACCTGAAGGTCATTGACAAGGTCGGGCAGCGCAACACCGGCACCACCGTGAAGTTCATGCCGGACCCGAAGTATTTCGACTCACCCACCATCTCCATTCCGCGCCTGGTGCACGTGTTGCGTGCGAAGGCGGTGCTGTGCCCCGGCCTGCACATGATTTTCGAGGACAAGACAGTCAAGGAGGAAAAGGCCCAGAGCCAGGAATGGTGTTTCGAGGACGGCCTCACTGATTACCTGCTGCAGGCCACCGAAGGGTACGAGCGCATTCCCGACCAGCCTTTCGTCGGCGCCATGCAGGGCGAGGACGAGGCGGTTGACTGGGCGGTGCTGTGGCTGCCGGAAGGCGGCGAGCTGATCACCGAAAGTTACGTGAACCTGATTCCGACACTGCAGGGCGGCACGCACGTCAACGGCTTCAGGACCGGCATGCTGGAGGCCATTCGTGAATTCTGTGAATTCCGCAATCTCCTGCCGCGCGGCGTGAAGCTGAGTTCCGAGGATATCTGGGACCGCTGCGCCTATATCCTCTCGGCAAAAATGATCGACCCGCAGTTTGCCGGCCAGACCAAGGAAAAGCTGTCCTCGCGCCAAAGCGCCGTATTTATCGGCGGCGTGGTCAAGGACGCCTTTGGCCTGTGGCTCAACCAGCATACCGACGAAGCGGTGAAGATCGCCGAGATGTGCATCAGCAATGCCCAGAGCCGTATGCGCGAGGGCAAGAAGGTGGTGCGCAAGAAGGTCACCGCCGGTCCGGCGCTGCCCGGCAAGCTGGCGGACTGTACCACGCAGGACGTGGATGCGGGCGAGCTGTTCCTGGTGGAAGGGGATTCCGCCGGCGGCTCCGCCAAGCAGGCGCGCGACCGTGAAACCCAGGCCGTCATGCCGCTGAGGGGCAAGATTCTCAACACGTGGGAAGTGGATTCCGGCGAGATTCTCGCTTCGCAGGAAGTGCATGACATATCCATCGCCATCGGCGTCGACCCGGGCTCGTCCGACCTGTCCGGCCTGCGCTATGGCAAGGTCTGCATTCTTGCCGATGCCGATTCGGACGGCCTGCACATCGCCACATTGCTGTGCGCACTGTTCCTGAAACATTTCCCCGCGGTAGTGGAAGCCGGCCATATCTACGTGGCCATGCCGCCGCTGTACCGCATCGACGTGGGCAAGGATGTCTATTATGCCCTCGACGAGGACGAAAAAAACGGCGTGCTCAACCTGATCATCGCCGAAAAGAAAAAGGGCAAGCCGAACGTGCAGCGCTTCAAGGGACTGGGCGAAATGAATCCCATGCAGCTCAGGGAAACCACCATGAGCAAGGATACGCGCCGGCTGGTGCAGCTCACTATCGACCAGGCCAAGAAGACACAGGACCTGATGGATATGTTGCTTGCGAAAAAGCGCTCCCCCGATCGCAAGGTGTGGCTGGAACGGTACGGGAACCTGGCGGAAATATAGAGAAAAGAGGAAAGAGAAAAGAGAAAAGAGGAAAAAAGTGAGCACCTTTCCTCTTGCCTCTGTTTAGAAAGAATCAGTAAGCGAAAAGAATCAGAAATTCCGGAAAAACTATGACAGACCAAACTACCTTGAGTGAAGACGGCCAGGAACAGCTTGCGCTGCGCAAGTTTGTCGAGCAGTCCTACCTCAACTACTCCATGTACGTGATCAACGACCGTGCGCTGCCCCATATCGGCGACGGCCTGAAACCGGTGCAGCGGCGAATCGTGTATGCGATGTCTGAGCTGGGGCTCAAGAGCACGGCGAAGTACAAGAAGTCCGCGCGTACCATCGGCGACGTGATCGGCAAGTACCATCCGCACGGCGATTCCGCCTGTTACGAGGCCATGGTGCTCATGGCGCAGCCGTTTTCCTATCGTTATCCCATCATCGACGGGCAGGGCAACTGGGGTTCACCCGACGATCCCAAGTCCTTCGCCGCCATGCGCTACACCGAATCCAAGATGCGCGCCTATGCGGACGTACTGTTGTCCGAACTGGGCCAGGACACTGTCGACTGGAAACTGAATTTCGACGGCGAGCTGGAAGAGCCGGTCATCCTGCCGGCTCGCCTGCCCAATGTGCTGCTCAATGGCGGCAGCGGGATCGCGGTCGGCATGGCGACGGATATCCTGCCGCATAACCTGCGTGAGATAGCCAGCGCCTGTATTCACCTGCTCGACAACCCCAAGGCCACCACGAAAGAGCTGATGAAGTTCGTCAAGGGTCCGGATTTTCCCACCCATGCCGAAATCATCACGCCGGTTGAGGAGATCCGCGAGATCTATGATACCGGTCGCGGCCAGATCAAGAGCCGCGCCGTGTATGTAAAGGAAAATGGCGAGATCGTCATCACCGCACTGCCTTACCAGGTATCCGGTGCCAAGGTGCTCGAGCAGATTGCGGCGCAGATGCAGAAAAAGAAGCTGCCGATGATCGTCGACATCCGTGACGAGTCCGACCATGAAAACCCCACACGCATCGTGATCGAGCCACGCTCGAACCGCATCGATATCGACGCCGTCATGGCACACCTGTTTTCCACCACGGATCTCGAAAAGAGCTATCGCGTGAACTTCAACATGATCGGTATCGACGGCAAACCCCAGGTCAAGCCGCTGGTGATCCTGCTGAAGGAGTGGTTGGAGTTCAGGACCACCACGGTTACCCGCCGCCTCAATTACCGGCTGGAAAAGATCAAGGATCGCCTGCATATCCTGGATGCCCTGCTGATTGCCTTCCTCAACATCGACGAGGTGATCAAGATCATTCGCACGGAAGACAAGCCCAAGCCGGTGCTGATGAAGAGGTTCAAGCTGACGGACCGCCAGGCGGAAGCCATCCTGGAACTGAAACTGCGCAACCTGGCCAAGCTGGAAGAAATGAAGATCAAGGCCGAGCAGAAGGAGCTATCCGAGGAGCGCGCTGCCCTGGAAAAGATTCTCGGTTCGAAGGCGCGCCTGAAAACCCTGATCAAGACCGAGATCAAGGAAGACGCCGACACCTACGGTGACGACCGCCGCTCCGAACTGGTGGTCAGGGAAGAGGCGCAGGCCTTCCGCGAGGAAGAGCTGATTTCCACGGAACCGGTTACCGTCATCCTTTCCGAGGGCGGCTGGGTGCGCGCGGCCAAGGGGCACGATGTCGATCCGTCGACGCTTGCCTACAAGTCCGGCGACAAACTGAAGCTGTTCGCCCGCGGCAAGAGCAACCAGAATGCCGTGTTCCTCGATTCCACCGGCCGATCCTACACGCTGGCTGCGCATACACTGCCCAGTGCACGCGGCATGGGTGAGCCGCTGTCCGGGAAACTGAAGCCGCCATCGGGCGCCTCTTTCATGGGACTGATGATCGGCGAGCCCAGCCGCCTCTGCGTCATCGCTTCCGACGCCGGTTACGGCTTCATCACGAAGATGGAAAACCTGGTCAGCAAGAACAAGGCCGGCAAGGCCCTGTTGTCACTGCCCAAGGGCGCGAAGGTGCTGTCCCCGGTGCCGGTGGATGAAATCGACAGCAGTGAGGTGGTAGCCATCAGCAACGAGGGCAGGATGCTCATGTTCAAACTGTCGGAACTGCCGGAGCTGGCCAAGGGCAAGGGCAACAAGATCATCAGCATACCCACGGCCCGGGTCGCCGCGCGCGAAGAATTTGTCGCCGCGATCGCCGTATTGAATGCGGACCAGGTCCTGGTCATCCATTCCGGTAAACGGCACTTCAACCTCACCATGAACGATCTCGAACACTACCGGGGTGAACGTGGGCGCCGTGGCAACAAGCTGCCCCAGGGCTTCCGGAAAGTGGACGCGGTGGAGGTCCAGGACAAATAGGCCGGCCGGACGCGGTGCCCCTCCAGGCGCCGCGGTTTGGCTAATTTCCTAACTTTTCAGTATCCTAGGCTCCCTGTTAGCAAAAATCCGGGCGTTTGCCAGACCAGCCCGGCCAGGAGCCGGCCATCATGGCTGATGCCGATCACGACATCATTCCCACCAACACCGACCAGGGGGATGCGGGCGACAAGCCTGCCGACCTGAAGCGCGCACTTTCTGCAGTTCCTCGACCCTCGACCTGACCCGGCTCAACCGCATGCTGTCACACCTGGCTGGCAGCGAATTCCGGATCGAGGTGTTCGCGGCAGAAGAGGTGGTCCAGCTGGACGGGAAGACACTCGATGCCATTGCCGAGTGCTACGCCAAACTGGCGCGCGAGAAATGGTATGAAAACTGGGATGCCGACTCCGCCCGCGAAGCACTGCAGAATTTTTTCCAGGCCGATGACCATCGTATCAACCTGATCAGCGTGGTCTGGCGCGGTGATATCGTGGTCGGTCTGTGCTGGGCCTTCATTTTTTCGGCCGCCAACCCCGGCAACTTGGCTGCCCACTTCTCATCATCGAAGCTGAACAACAGGGACAACCTTGAAGCCACCCGCGACTGGATCGCCCAGGTGGGCGGACGTGAAAACCTGGTGTCCATTCGCGAACTGGTTGTGCTGAGCCAGTACCGCAAGATACGCTCGCCGCTGTTGTGTTCGCCGGTGTTCACCCGGGCCCGCGAGTTCAACTGCAAGTACATTTTCCTGCGCACCCCGGTCAGCAGCCAGTCACTGAAGTGGAGCCTGGGGATAGGCTTCGTCCCGGTGCACTATTTCGTGGTCAACCAGATGCTGCTCATGCTCGGTGATCTCGAGCACACGGTGAGGGAATACGAATTCCGCATCCTCGATTACTTTGCCGGCCAGTTGTCCACCATCCTCGACCAGGACAGGGACTTCGAGGCACTGATGACCCAGACCGAGCTCGATCATTCGGAAAAGCTGAAAGTGATGCAGGATCTCAGCGCCAATATTGCCCACGAAATGCGCACGCCGTTATCGGGTGTGCGTGCGAGCATGGACGGTGTGGAGAACTACCTGCCGCTGCTGCTGGAAGTCTATCGCAATGCACAGGCTGCCAATCCCGGGGGCACACCTGCAATCAGGGAAGACCACCTGGCCGCACTGGAAAAAACCCCGGGACGAATTTCACTGATGATCGACCAGGCCAACAGCGTGATCGACATGCTGCTGATGAACCTGCGTGACAATACCGTGGACAAGCGCCAGTTCGGCTTCTACTCCGCCGCCGAATGCATTGGCAACGCGGTCGACAGCTATCCGTTCAAGCGGGGTGAGCGCGACAAGATCAGGCTGGACCTGGACCGGGATTTTTATTTCCGCGGCATAGACAGCCTGTTCATCTACGTGATGTTCAACCTGCTGAAGAATGCCCTGTATTCCATCAACTGCGCCCTCAAGGGCGATATAACAATCAGGCTGGAGCCCGGAAAGGGCGCCAACAAAATCTTGTTCAGGGATACCGGCGAGGGCATCGATCCGGCGATGCTGTCGCGGATCTTTGACGGCTTTTTCTCGATGCGGGAAGAGGGCACGGGCGTGGGCCTGGCGTTCTGCCGCCGCACCATTCGCAGCTTCGACGGCGATATCGCCTGTGAATCCGGACCCGGCGAGTTCGCCGAATTCATCATTACGCTGCCTGCAACCTAGAAAGATCAGGACGATCTTCCTGTCTATCGATCAGTGGAGGATTTCCCGATCCAGTGAATTGCTTTCCATGAAATCCCGGTTGGGAATGATGTCGTCCTTGTAGCAATCGGGCAGGTCGCTGTCTTTCACCAGCGTGGCATACAGGTTCACCGCGGAATGGATCTTCACCGCCGGGTGGTAGCACACCTGCCAGTTCCTGATGCAGGGATGATCCGGCCCCAGGGTTTCATCCTGCTCGTCGAAAATGGGCAGGTTCTCCCCATTCTTCACTTCACGGATCAGCTGGGCCGGCGCCCGTATCTGCTCCAGTCGCTCGGCGTGCTCCTTGTCAAGCAACAGGCTGACGCCATCCAGTAAGTCCGGGTCGTCATCCACCAGCACTACCTGCGTTGGAAAATAGAAAGGATGGCCTACATTGATATGGTCGTGCATGCTTCTGTCCGTTGTGGCTGCGAAGTTCGCAGTTATAGTCCTTTATATGTCCCTTTATATATCCCTTTACCTGGTGTCAGTGGCATCCGTGGTTTCCGGTGTATTCACACTGCCTGTCACACCGAGGATATGCCGGCGCTGCTTGCGGATCATGCCCATTTCCTCGGCATATCCGCTCGAGAGAATATAAGCCATAAAGGTGACAACCTCACAGCCATAACTGTCCTGTAACCACTTCAGAATCACCGATGTGTCTAATCCGCCCGAATAGGCCAGTACCACTTTCTTGATATCGCTCATTGCTAGTTTCCGCTCAAGTTAAAACCACTTCATCAAACCGGTGATGCCTGATCAACAGATCAGTCGACCCGACCCAGCATCAGAAATTCCATGAGTGCTTTCTGAACGTGCAGACGGTTTTCCGCCTCCTCCCAAACCACACTCTGTGGCCCATCGATCACGCTGGCCGTGACCTCTTCACCACGATGCGCCGGAAGACAGTGCATGAAAAGCGCATCAGGATTGGCGATACGCATCATGTCGTCATCCACCTGCCAGTCGGCAAAGGCTTTGAGTCGTGCTTCGTTTTCCGCCTCGAAACCCATGGATGTCCAGACATCCGTC
>JALRBG010000316.1 GCA_023257855.1 Pseudomonadales bacterium
AGGTCTGGCCGGCATTGCGGTACTTGGACATCAGGGCGCCGTCGATGGCAGCATCGATGTCGGCGTCGTCAAACACGATGAACGGCGCGTTGCCGCCCAGTTCCATGCTGGTCTTCTTGATGGTACCGGCACACATGGCCAGCAGGCGCGAACCCACTTCCGTGGAACCGGTGAAGGTGAACTTGTCGATGCGCGGGTCGTTGCAGATGATGCTGCCCACTTCGCGGGAGCGTTCGGTGACCACCACGTTGAACACGCCTGCTGGAATGCCGGCCTTTTCGGCCAGCGCGGCCAGGGCGATGGCGGACAGCGGCGTTTCCTTGGCCGGTTTCACCAGAAAGGTGCAGCCGGCGGCCAGGGCAGGGGCGGCCTTGCGGGTGATCATGGAGCTTGGGAAATTCCAGGGCGTAACCGCGGCGACCACGCCGACGGGCTGTTTGATCACCACAATGCGCCTGTCTGGGGTCGGCCCGGGGATTGTGTCACCGTATATGCGCTTGGCTTCCTCGGCAAACCACTCGATGTAGTTGGCGCCGTAGGCGATCTCGCCACGGGCCTCGGCCAGGGGCTTGCCCTGTTCCATAGTCATGATGTAGGCCAGGTCTCCCTGGTTCTCCATGATTAGGTTGAACCATTTGCGCAGAACGGCGGCGCGCTCCTTGGCGGTCCTGGCGCGCCAGGCGGGCAGGGCGGCCTTGGCGGCGGCGATGGCTTCCCGCAAATCGTCATCCGAGGCATCGACCACAGACTTGATCACGCTACCGTCGGCGGGGTTGTGCACGTCAAAGGTCTTCTCACCTTTGTTGTGCCATTTGCCGTTGATATAGCTGCCATTCTGGATGAGGAAATTCTGGTACTTGGTCATGATCAGGGACCGGATGAAGGGATACTAACCACATATTGCGCTGCACAAAAATGAAAATCAATCGAATTTTTGGCGAAATTTCCATCAATCCCGATGCAGCCCGCAGGCCGGAACAGGGCGAAGCCCGTCATCCGGCAACCCCAAATTCACTGTAGGTCGGCATAGACCGACAAACCATTTGCCGACACATCGGAAAAGGGTAGAAGGGAAAAACAAACGATGGTTAGTCGAGCACTGAACATTAGGTAGGTGCTCGGCGCGTCGTGTGAGCAACCATGTCGGCAACCGGTCCTCCGGACCTATGCCGACCGACAAATCATTCAGTTATGGATGCGCTATCGGGTTGATGGCATGCACCACCACACCTTCGATCAATAGATCCGTATCGTCACCCAGTGCGATGGACGGGTAGCTGGGATTGGCTGCGCGCAGCAGGCGGTGTTCGATATCGAGTATCTTGCAGGTCAGTTCGCCATTGATGGCGGCGATGACCACGCTACCATTCTTTGGGGTCAGTGACTTGTCCACCACGAGTAGGGCGCCGTCGAGGATGCCGGCCCGGGTCATGGAGTCGCCGGAGGCGCGGGCGAGGAAAGTGGAGCTGGGGTGCTTGACCAGGTACTCGTTCAGGTCGAGGCCGGCCTCGATGTAGTCATCCGCCGGGGACGGAAAGCCGGCAGCAACGCTGGCCGAGAAAAACGGCAGCTTGAGGAAGGTCAGGGCTTCGTGGGGTACAAGAATGACTTTCATGAAGGCAGTGTATCCGGAGGTAGTGGGTAGGTGAAGGAGAAAAGTGGGTTTGGCAGGATTTGTCGGCAAACGGCGCGGAAGGGCCTTTTATGCCCCAGAGGGTAATGCCGACCTACAGGTCCAGAAACTAGTGAGTTTGGGGAATTAGCCCGGGAATTGAATGGTTGGTATTGTGCTGATTCTGTTATGATTGGGCAATCTCTGAAATTCCAGAACTTTTCGTTAACAAGGAGTTTATCGTGGACAGACGCGATTTCCTGAAAGGTACGGCGCTTGGCACCGGCCTCATCATTGGTTTCCATATTCCGGTCAAGAATGCCCTCGCACAATTCGGTGCACCGGCCCCCACCAGCTGGCCGACAAATGCCTTTGTGCGCATTGCGCCGGACAATACCGTCAACATTATTTCCAAGCACACCGAAATGGGACAGGGTATCTATACCGGCCTGGCTACCATACTTGCCGATGAACTGGATGCCGACTGGAGCCAGGTGAAAGTGGAATCCGCACCGGCCAACGTGGCGCTCTACATGCACCTGATGCTGGGCCTGCAGGGTACCGGCGGCTCCATGAGTATTCCCAACTGCTGGGTGCAGTACCGCACGGTCGGCGCCGCCGCCCGCGCCATGCTGGTCACGGCAGCCGCGGATGCCTGGAATGTGCCGGAAAGCGAAATCACCGTCAGCCGTGGCGTGATCAGCCATGCAGGTTCGAGCCGCCAGGGCACTTTCGGCGATTTCGCCGAAGCCGCCGCCGCATTGCCGGTGCCCGAAGGCATGCCGCTGAAGACGCCTGACCAGTACACCCTGATCGGCCGCAGCCTGCCGAAAGTGGATACCGTAGCTAAGTCCATCGGCCAGGCCCAGTTCACGATCGATGTGCAGCGCCCCGGCATGATGACGGCCGTGGTCGCCCATGCCCCACGCTTCGGCGCCACCCTGGTGTCGTTCGATGACACCGAAGCACGCAAGATTCCGGGCATTGTGGATATCGTAGAAATTCCCCGCGGCGTAGCCGTGCTGGCCAAAAATTTCCACACCGCCAAGCGTGGTCGTGATGCACTTACCACCGTCTGGGATTACAGCAACGCGGAAATGCGCGGCACCGACCAGATTCTCGCTGATTACCACAAGATGGCCGAGCAGCCGGGAGCGGTATGGGAGCAGGAAGGCGATTCTGCCGCAGCCATCGCCTCCGCCGCACAGACCATCGAAGCCACCTACGAATTCCCCTACCTGTCGCATGCGCCGATGGAGCCGCTGAACTGCACCATCGAGAAGATGGGCGACAAGTACGTGTTGCGCTCCGGCACCCAGATGCCTTCCGTTGACCAGGGTCGCGTAGCCGAATTCTTCGGCGTGCCCGTGGAGCAGGTGCAAGTGGAAAACCTGTTTGCCGGTGGTGGTTTCGGCCGGCGCGGCAACATCCACCCCGACCTCGACATCGAAGTGGCGTCCATCCTGAAAGCCACCGGTGAGCGTTACCCGGTCAAGCTGCAGTACACCCGTGAAGACGACATGGCCGCCGGTTACTGGCGCCCGATGAACATTCACAAAATGCGCGTGGGCCTCGATGGCCTTGGCAACATCAGCGCCTGGGAAAACCGCGTGGTGGGCCAGTCCCTGATCAAGGGCTCCTTCCTCGAGGGCATGATCCAGGGTGGTATCGACAGCCTGAGTTTCGAGGGCGCCGCGCACCTGCCGTATCATATTCCCAACGTCACTGTGGACCTGCACATGGCCGAAGCCGGGGTACCGGTACTGTTCTGGCGTTCGGTGGGCCACACCCACAGCCAATTCTCCAAGGAAACCCTGATTGACGAGGCACTCATTGCCGCAGGCAAGGATCCCGTCCAGGGCCGTCTTGAGCTGATGGAAGACGAGCGCTCGAAGAACGTCATTCAGCTGGTTGCGGAGCGCGCCAACTGGGGTGCCGCGGTACCGGCCGGCACCGGACGCGGATTTGCCTTCACCGAGGCCTTTGGCGGCAGGGTCGCCCAGATCGTCGATGTGTCGCGCGACCGCGCAGGACGCATCCGAGTAGACAAGGTTTTCTGTGTCGTCGACTGCGGCATGCCGATCAACCCGCATATCATCGAAGCGCAGGTGGAAAGTGCCATCATGTACGGCCTCAGCGCCGCGCTGTATGACGAAATCCAGATGCAGGATGGCGTGGTGCAGACCGCGAACTTCCACAACTACCCGGTCATCCGCATGCACCAGGCTCCGGAATTCGATGTGCATATCGTCAATTCCGATGTCGATCCGTCAGGCATCGGTGAACCCGCCACCCCGGGCATCGCCCCGGCCGTGGCCAACGCGTGGTTCCAGCTGACCGGTGTGCGTGTGCGTAGCCTGCCGTTCGAAGGCGTTGCGTAATATTCAACGGAAAAAAAGCCGCCTGAGGGCGGCTTTTTTGTTACGAGAAAGGTGTAGGTCGGAAGAGGCCCACCGGGCCTCTTCCGATCTGCGCCATGATCATAGATTCTTGAGAATATCGTCGATGCTCTGCTTGGCATCGCCAAACAGCATGCGTGTGTTTTCCTTGTAGAACAGTGGATTATCGACGCCGGCGTAGCCTGAGGCCATGGAGCGTTTCAGCACGATGGTGGTCTTGCCGAGCCAGCACTCGAGCACCGGCATGCCGGCGATGGGGCTGTCAGGCACTTCCTGGGCGGCCGGATTGACGATGTCGTTGGCGCCGATGACGATGGAGACGTCGACGTTCGGGAAGCCCTCGTTGATCTCTTCCATTTCATAGACGATGTCGTAGGGTACCCGTGCTTCTGCAAGCAGCACGTTCATGTGCCCGGGCATGCGTCCGGCCACTGGGTGGATACCGAAACCTACGTCCACGCCAGCCTCGCGCAACTTGCGACTCATCTCGAACACGGAATGCTGCGCCTGGGCCACG
>JALRBG010000320.1 GCA_023257855.1 Pseudomonadales bacterium
ACCGAACAGGCCGAGCGTCGGCGTTCCCACCGCGGCGGCCACATGGAGCACACCGGTGTCGTTCGCCAGCACGAACGAGGAAGACCGCAGCGCGGCCGCCACGACATCCAGACCGACGTCACGCAGAACGGGGACGTCCACGTGGAGCCGCCCACGCTTATCTCCCTGGGGCTCGAGTGGCCGATCAGCGGCGACGATGACCGCGATGCCGCCGTTACCCTCGAATACCGCAAGCTCGGCGACCAGGTCTGGCAGCAGGGGCCGCCCATGCTCCGTATCGGCGGCGAGCGCATCAATGAAAACGCCCTCCAGTATGTGACCCCCGACCTCTTCGCTGGCAGCCTGTTCGATCTCGAGCCGGGCACGACCTATGTCATACGCCTGCACATGGAAGACCCCGATGGCACCACCGGAAAAACAACGCAACTGCTGATGGCATCCACGCGCCCGGAACCGGTCCCTGCAACTGACGGTCGCATCTACCATGTCTACCCGCCGGATTTCGAGGGCGACCTTGATGACAATGCCTTCATTGGCCTGCTGGGCGCCTACTACACGGGTTCGTCAGGCTCCGACAACTTCAACACCTACCCGCCTCGCGTGCGTCCCGGGGATACGATCCTCGTGCATGCGGGAGTGTACAGGGACAACCGCTATCGTTACGGTGGCGGGCTCGGCACCGTGTCGAGCGGCACCTACTTCCTCACCGCCAGCGGCACACCGGAGCGGCCTATCGTGATTCGGGCGGCCGGTGACGGCGAGGTAATTTTCGATGGTGACGGCGCCTACAACCTGTTCAACGTGATGGCCGCCAACTACCACTACTTCGAAGGCCTGACTTTTCGCAATACCGACCTCGTGTTCCAGGCGGGCCTGAAAAACATCGGCGGCAGCAGCGGACTGACGATCAGGCTCTCCACGTTCGAGGATATCGGCCGCGGCATCTACACGGACTGGTCGGGCTCGCGGGATTTCACGATTACCGATAATGTCTTTACCGGTCGTTTCGACGCCGACGACCTGCGCGGCTTCACCGGCGAAACCTGGCAGGAATACAACCGCGATGGTCAGCCGCCGCTTGTATCAGAATATGCGGTGAAGGTTTACGGCGCCGGTCATGTGGTTGCCTACAATCGCATCACCCGCTTTCATGACGGTATCGACGTCGCTACCTACGGCAACCCGGACGGGACGCCCGAACCCGTTCGCGATCGCATGCCGGTGAGCATCGATTTCTACAATAATGACATCAGCCATTCGGAAGACAACTGCCTGGAAGCGGATGGGGGTGCCCACAACATCCGCATCTTCCGCAACCGCTGCTTCAACCACGGGCACCGCGCCCTGAGTGTGCAGCCGATGTTCGGTGGCCCGGTCTATTTCATCCGCAACATCGTCTATCACGCCCCGGAAGGCGGCGCGGCCAAATTCACGGCATCTTCGGCCGGCATCATCGTCTGGCACAACACCCTGATCGCGCCGGTGAAGCCGATGCTGCTGGCCGCCTCGAACGTGCATTACGCCAACAATCTCATCCTGGGCCGGAGCGGTTCCCCGGAGATCTTCGCCGTTGAGACCAATACCAACTATTCGTCCTCCGATTACAACGGCTTCCGGCCCAATCCGGGCGCGCCCTGGTCCTTTGAATGGAGTACGCCTCCCTTTGATGTGCCGGCACATGTCCCCGGTGAGGCGGGGGATGCCTACACCACTTCCCCCCTGAGTACACGGGCGCAGAC
>JALRBG010000349.1 GCA_023257855.1 Pseudomonadales bacterium
AGTTTCCCGGCAATCCCGTTATCCTGGCCGACACGCTCGGCGCCAGCCTGAAAGCCAAAACCGCCCTGACCGGCACTTTCCTGTTAGCCAGGCGTATCAGGCAAACCTGTCCTGGCCAGAACGTCGGCCTGCTCCTGCCCACCACGGCCGGGGGCCTGCTGGCCGGCATGGCGGTCATGGTGCTCGGCAAGACCCTGGTAACACTCAACTACACGGCCCCACTCGATACCATCCGCTCGGCCATCGAACAGGCTGGCCTGGAAACGGTGTATACCTCACGCCGGTTCCTGGACAAGATGAAAACCCGTGGCATCGATCTTGAACCCCTCGAGGACGTCGTCGACCTGGTCATGCTGGAAGACCTGCAAGCCGGCATCTCGCCCTTCGAGAAGCTGCTGACACTGGCCCAGTGCAAGGTTATGTCCGCCTCCTGGTTGCGCCGCAAATACTGCAGCACACCTGCTACGGACACTACCGCAGTGATACTGTTTTCCAGCGGTAGCGAGGGCAAACCCAAGGGCGTCATGCTGAGCCACCGCAACATCCTCGCCAACGTGAAGCAGGTGGCGAAGATCCTCGATGCCGACGCAGACGATGTCATCCTGGCCAACCTGCCCATCTTTCATTCCTTCGGACTCACTGCCTGCCAGTTCCTGCCCCTGCTGGAACGGATCAAGGTGGTGTGTCACATCGATCCGACGGACGTGGTCACCAATGCCCGTGTCATCCAGGAGCAGAAGGCCACCATGCTGTTCGGCACTTCCAGTTTCTTCCGCCTGTACACCCGCAACCCGAAGGTCACGCAGGAACAACTCGCCAGCCTGCGGCTGACCATCGCCGGCGCCGAGCGGCTGCAACCGGAAATTAGCGTGGCATTCCAGAAACGCTTCGGGCAGAAAATTCATGAAGGCTACGGCTGCACCGAATTATCGCCCGTGGCCTGCGTCAATACGCCCTTCCCCAACCTGGAAAGTCCGCACCTGAAGGACAACAACAAACCCGGCACCGTGGGTAAGGCCATACCCGGTACACGCGTGCGCATCGCCGATCCCGAGTCGCTGCAGGAACTGCCGCTGGGCATCGCCGGCATGATCATGGTGGCTGGTCCCCAGGTGATGCAGGGTTACCTGAACAACTCCGCGTTGACCAGCAAGGTCGTGCCTGAAATCGACGGCTATCGCTGGTACGTCACCGGTGACAAGGGCTCACTCGATGAAGACGGATTCCTGACCATCCAGGACCGATACGCCCGCTTCGCCAAGATCAGCGGCGAAATGATCGGTCTCGGCAATGTCGAGGAAGTGGTGCGCAAGGCCATCAACGACGAGGATATCGAAGTCATGGCCGTCAGCATCCCGGATCCGAAGAAAGGCGAGATGATCGTGATCCTGTCGACCCAGGAGCTCCACGACCAGAAACTGCGGCCGAAATTGCACAGCGGCGGGCTCAACAACCTGGCCCTGCCGGCCGCCTATATCACCGTGGACGCCATTCCCAAGCTGGGCTCCGGCAAGGCGGATTACGCCACCGCCAAGGAAGTCGCCAGGCAGGCCATCCTGGCCCGCTGAGCCGTTACCGGCACCCCCCCGTTCCCCTGGTTTGATCCATGTCATGGCGTCATTTTGGCCCGTGAGGACAATGATTGTGGTGCGTAAGGCACTGGATTAACTGATAATTTTCTTTTTTGACAATGATTCTCATTTAGCTTAACATTCGCATTCATCAGGCCTCCTCACGGAATTTATCGACCCATGTACGTCTGTCTTTGCAAAGCTGTCACCGATCGCCAGATCAAGGAATTTGTGAATGGCGGCGCCGGGTCTTTCGAGGAAGTCTGCAAACAGCTGGGTGTCGCCACCCAGTGCGGCAAGTGCAGCCAGCTGGCCCAGAACATCGTGGAAGCGACCGTCAAGAAGACTCCGTTCGTCGAAGCCTCCAGCTAGTTTCCCCCTTCTCCGCTTACTCCACCGAATAAATACAAATACGAGCAATACGCATTCGTATTCGCGTTTTATGCAGTAAAATTAGGCACTTATCCCGCGCGCAAAGTGGACAATCACTGCTTCAGCGGCCACAATAGCCCCTGCCTCAATCCTGAGAAATCCATAGATCTGAATTACGGGAATCCATATGAAAGGTGACAGCAAGGTAATCGAACATCTCAACAAGGTTCTGGGCAACGAATTGGTTGCCATCAACCAGTACTTCCTGCATGCCAAAATGTTTGAAGACTGGGGCTTGAAGGAACTGGCAGAGGTTACCCGACACGAATCCATCGATGAAATGAAGCACGCGGACGACATCATCGACCGCATCCTCTTCCTCGAGGGCTTTCCCAACCTGCAGGACCTGGGCAAGCTGCACATCGGCGAGGACACCGAGGAAATGCTGCGCTGCGACCTCGACCTGGAGATGCGCGCCATCCCCGACCTGCGTGAAGCCGTCGCCTATTGCGAGTCCGTGAAGGACTTCCCCAGCCGCGACCTGTTCCAGGGCATCCTCAATGACGAGGAAAACCACGTGGACTGGCTGGAGACGCAGCTTGGCCTGATCGAGAAGATGGGCATCCAGAACTACCTGGCCGAGAAGATGGACGAAGGCGGCAACTGATCCGCCCCGCATTGAAAAAGCAGCCCCCCGGCTGCTTTTTTTATGCCAGCGATTCCACCTGCTGGCGATACAACAGTCGCCAGTGCAGGTAGCCGAACACTACGATGACCACGTATGCGGCAAACAGCAGCGCCGTTAGGGTGAGTCCACGGTCCATATAAAGGAAGATAGACAGACCGTCGATGACGAACCAGTACAGCCAGTTCTCCAGCACCTTCCACACGACCAGGAAGGTGGTGAGCACGCTGGCCCAGGTGGTAAACGCATCCAGGTACGGCCAGGCCGCCTGGGTATAGCTGGCCATGAACCAGCCGTTGATAGCGGCCGCCAGTACCAGCGCAAGCGCCATGGCGGCATGTTGCCAGGGCTGCAAGGTGCGGATATGCACCCCCTGGTGTTCCCTGCCCCCGTAACGCCACTCGTACCAGCCGACCACCGCCATCACCACATAGAACACATTGAGGGCGGATTCCATCAGCAGGCTGACGTCCCAGAAGATGACGGTAAAGATGGCGGAACTGGCAAAGGCGCAGTACCAGCAGGCGATGTGTTCGCGCGCCGCCAGCAGTAGGTAGGCAATGGCCAGTATGACGGCCACGGCTTCGAGGGTGAACATCGGTCAGGTCAGCTCGTGACCGGGAATAAACTTGGCGACGAACACTTCCCGCCCGTGTTTGCCATGACTCCAGGCAAACAGCTCCTTGAGATTGTCCATAACGTGACCATATTCGCCGTGGATCATGGTCGAGGTGACTGAAGTCTTCACCACCAGGCCTTCGCGTTTATTCAGCTCGGCGATGAAATCCTTGATGAGGGTTTTGTAATCGGTGTTGAAGGGGTGCAGGCTGAGTTCTACCGTGAGTTGCATTGTGGTTGTCCCGGGAAGTGTGAGCGCCGGATGTAGGCCCTGGCGTGGATAGGGCCACAGCTTAATCAGCCGCCGGGACCTTGGCAACCACCGGCGCCCGGGATCACGAGGCGGTGGACGGCCCCGTCAAAAATCCGCATGAAGCTGTTTACCCTGGATAACCGCCTGATCGTGAGAAAGATCGG
>JALRBG010000366.1 GCA_023257855.1 Pseudomonadales bacterium
GACTCTGTTCGTAATTCTATATGGAAAAAGATTAAAGATACATTAAGAGATGGTATTGTAGATGCCATTGAACATAAACTAAAAGAATATGAATTTGGAAAATAAAATTTTTACATCTACTTGGAGTGCCATAAATGAATCTATACAGTCTCCTGCTGGCAAGTGTTTTCATAATATATTTGAACCTCAAGTTATAACTAACACTTGGACCTCCATTGGTAATGCTGTTCTTAATTATGGGTTTGGTTCCACTTGGGTGTCTTTATTGGACTCTGCTAAAAATAACATTTCACCGGAAATTATTCTGTACCTGGAGCAAACACCCTCCAAAAAGGAACTGAAAGCCGTACTGGGCAAACTCGGGATGAGCGCCCGCGACCTCGTGCGAACATCCGAGGAAGCCTACAAGGCTCTTGGCCTGTCGAACCCGGACCTGTCTGATGACCAGTTGCTCGATGCCATGATCAATGAACCGAAACTGATACAGCGCCCGATAGTCGTTGCCGGCTCCCGCGCCGTCATTGGCCGGCCGCCCGAAAATGTACTGGACCTGTTCTGACCTGGAAACAAAACGTTATGGCATCACCCTACATTCTCGTTCTCTACTATTCCCATCATGGCGCCGTGGCAGCCATGGCAGCACAGGTTGCCCGCGGTGTTGAAAGCGTGACCGGCATGACCGCACGCCTGCGTACGGTGCCAAAAGTTTCTCCTGTCACTGAAGCCACTGAGCCGGACATCCCCGACGATGGGGCAGTGTATTGCAGCCATGACGACCTGGTTCACTGCAGCGGTCTTGCCCTGGGCAGTCCGACCCGTTTCGGCAACATGGCCGCCCCGATGAAATATTTCCTGGATGGCACTGCCGCCCAATGGGTGAGCGGGTCACTGGTGGATAAACCTGCAGGCGTCTTCACGTCCACGGCAAGCCTGCACGGCGGACAGGAAAGCACGCTGCTCAGCATGATCCTGCCCTTGCTGCATCACGGTATGGTTTATTGCGGGCTGCCCTATACCGAGTCGGCACTGCACGATACATCAACCGGCGGCTCGCCCTATGGGCCCACGCATGTCACCGGCGGCGACAATGATGCGCCACTGTCCGATGATGAGGCAGCCCTGTGCCAGGCTCTGGGCAAGCGGCTTGCCGAAACAGCCAGGAAACTCGGTTGCTGATGATCCAGGTACATGCCGGGAAAATCCCGGCAGCCATCACGACAGTCTGCACGGGCCTGCTGATGGTCATGCTGGTCTTCTTCAATATCAGCAGTGAGGCCTTCAATCCGGTCACCCTGGTCGCCGTGCTGATACCCCCGGCATTGACCGTGCCGGGCCTGCTCAAGGGCGCATCGCGTTCTTACCAGTGGTTGTGCTTCATTGCCCTGTTTTACATGACCCACGGTATCCTGCTTGCTTTCACGCCCGGCCGCCTGGTACCAGGACTGATCGAGACCTCGTTATGTCTCACCATGTTTTTTTCCGCTATCATTTTTATCCGCGCACGGCGACGGCACGACCAGGGCGCCCACTAAGGAATTCCTCAACCCATGTCTGCACCCACCAGCACCCTAGGTAAATTCCTGTCCGGACTGGCCAGGCTCTATCGCGGATTCCGCTCTGTCATTCTAAACCTGCTGTTTCTGTTCCTGCTCCTGCTGTTCGTTGCCTCGCTGATCGGACAGCCGCCGATCATCATGCAGCCCGGCAGCGCCTTGCTCCTGAATCCCGGCGGCATACTGGTTGATCAACTGACATATGTCGACCCCTGGGACACGCTGATGGCAGACTCCCTGGGCGCAGAGATCAGGAATGAAGTGCTGCTGCAGGACGTACTTGACGCAATTGATATGGCGGCCAGTGACAATCGCATCTCATCGCTCGTCCTGGCACCTGGCCAACTCCTGCCCTCAGGGTTCAGCAAACTGCAGGATATTGCCGACGCCCTTCAGCGCTTTCGTGCCAGCGGCAAAAAGGTGTATGCCTATGCCGACCAATACACCCAGGGCCAGTATTACCTGGCCGCACACGCGGACGAGATCATTCTCAACGGCATGGGCAGCGTGGAACTGGAAGGATTCAGCACTTACCAGCTGTACTATCGCGAAGCCCTCGACAAGCTGGGCATCAACGTTCACATTTTCCGTGTCGGGGAATACAAGTCCGCGGTCGAGCCTTTTGAACGCAACGACATGTCCCCCGAAGCACGAGAAGCGAATATCGATTGGCTTGGCGATCTCTGGCAGCAGTACCTGGCTGACATTGGCGATGCCAGGAACCTGGCGCCGGAATTCGTTGACGGCTTTATCAGCAACCTCGACACCGAACTGGCTGAATTCAACGGCAACATGTCGGCACTGGTGCTCGCACGCGACTTCGTCGACCGGATTATGGATCGGGACTCGCTGAATACCTACCTGCAGGAAGAGATCGGCAGCACCCGCAACGGCGAGGATTTCCTCAGTATCGATTACCGCAGTTACCTGGCCGCCAGCCGCAATGAATCCGGGGACCTGGAATCAGACAATGCCAAGGTCGGCATCATCGTGGCCAGCGGCACTATTTATGACGGCAGCCGGGAAGCCGGGGAAATCGGCGGTGACAGCCTGCAGGATCTCGTACGCATGGCCCGTGAGGATGATGACATCAAGGCGCTGGTACTGCGTATCGACAGTGGCGGCGGCAGTGCCTTCGCCTCGGAAATCATTCGCAACGAACTCGCCACACTGGCCGATGCCGGCAAGCCGCTGGTCGTGTCCATGGGCAGCGTAGCCGCCTCGGGGGGTTACTGGATAGCCACGCCCGCGGCGGAAATCTGGGCCAGCAATTCGACGATCACCGGCTCCATCGGCATCTTCGGGCTGTACCCAACCTTCGAGGACACTTTCGACAAACTTGGCATCAGCACCGATGGCGTCGGCACCACCGCGCTGGCCGGCGCCCTGCTGCCAGGCAGACCCCTGCCCCCACTCGCCGAAAATGTCCTGCAACTGACCCTGGAGGACGGTTACAACCGGTTTATTACCCTGGTGGCGGAATCTCGCAATATGACTATCGAGGAAGCGGATGCCATTGCACGCGGGCGCGTCTGGTCGGGTGAAGATGCCCTCGCCATCGGGCTGGTGGACAACCTGGGAAGCCTGGAAGACGCCGTGGCTGCCGCCGCCCGCCTGGCCGGACTGGAAGCATACGACAGCAAACTGGTCGAGATGCCGCTGACTCCCGGCCAGCAATTCCTGCAAGACCTGGTGGACAATGTGCTGGTCCGGACATTCATACCTGCATTACCGGCCGCTCGCAGTCCGCTTGCAGCGACCGGCATGCTGGGCAACTTTTACCGGGTACTCAATGCCGACTTGCAGGATCTCCTGCAATTCAATGACCCCCGCGGGCTGTACCTGCATTGCCAGGAATGCCAGGCGGTGCTTGCGCCCTGATCAAGCTGGCCAGCCAACTTACTACTGCCAGTTCATCACCTTTCTGACGAAGGGAATGGTCAGGCGACGCTTTTCCGCGAGCGACAGTTTATCCAGTGTTTCCATGACAGCCAGCAGTCCCTGCAGATCACGGGGATGGCGATTAAAGATATAGCTGAGCACTTCGGGCGGCAGCGGCATGTTCTTCTCACGGGCGCGCTGGTCGAGAGCCGCAAGCTTGTCCTCGTCACTGAGTTCATGCAGCTGGTAGGTAACACCCCACGCCATGCGAGAGGCAAGATCCGGTAACGCAAATTCGATTCCGCGCGGTGACTGCAATGCGGTGACCAGCAGGCGTACGCCAGCCTCGCGCGACCGGTTGAAAAACTCGAACAGCGCCTCTTCCCAGGCCTTGTCACCCGCAACCAGGTGCAGGTCATCCAGGCAGATGAGATCCATGTGATGCAGGCTGGCAAATACCTCAGGGCCAAATACACGGATCCTGGCCATGGGCAAGTACAGTGCCTGCAGCGCGCCCCTGTCTTCCTGGTCGCGGCAGACGGCCTGCAACAGGTGTGTCTTGCCGCAGCCTTCACTGCCCCAGACAAAGGCAACCGGTTCTGTGTAACGTTCGAGGTCCTTCAGCAGGTCAACCAGTTCGGCATTTCGCGCGGGAACCAGCAAATTGGCGAAGGTGAAGTGTTCCGAAACGGAAAAATCAAAGGGCAGTTGCGGGGAAAAGTTCATGCGGATTCAGGCTACCTGCTCCACCGGTAACTCATGTACACCTGGTTGTCCTCGCGCACCAGGTCGCCGACCGGCTGCATACTCCTGTTCAGCGCAATGGTTTCCACCAGCTGGCGCAACTGCCCACCGGTGACCAGTTTCAGTTGGATGGTCTGGTCCTTCACCCGCACGATATGGTGCTCGTTGACATCAGTCAGCTGATCGACATAACTGAGCAAGCCCGCATAGTCCTCGGCACTGGTTATTCCGGTGATCGTCATGTTCACTTCCATGCTGCTGTCAGTGCCTGACAGCAGCACAGCATAATAGGCAGCCAGCTCATCAGCGGCGAGAGCGATACTCTGCTCCATGAAAGTCTCTATGGATTCTTCGAACAACTCGAGTTCAAAAACCTGGTTCCTGAACAGGTAATTGCTTTTTCCCAGTACATCACCTGCCAGGGTCCTGAACAATCGCACTACCAGCACGCTCTCGCTCTGGTAACGGGCGGAAGCGGCAAGCAATCTCTGCGCATCCATGTCCCACACGTCGCTGGCCGAAACGGCGCGCCGGTCCTCGAAATCGAGTATGGGCAACAGTACTGGCAAGCCGCGCCGCTGCGCATCGTTTTCCAGCAGCGCCAGGATATCCAGGTTGTCCCGCGTACTGGATCCGACCAGCTGACGCCCACCCAGTTCATCCTGGACCACCAGCCATACCAGCGTGTAGGGTCTGTTGCGCGGCCACAAGGGAATGCCTGCCGAATCGAGCAGCGAGAGCACCTGGGGTTCGAAAAAGGAAACACTGAGCTCGATCCCCTGTACAGCCGTTGGCGCATCATCGACTCCCTCCGGTGGAGTGACGGTACGGTAGGACCATGTGTCGACGTAATCATCGGCACTGGCCAGCGCACGCCGGATCAGGGGCTGGTTGTAGATGGCACTGTTGCCGGTCACTTTTAGCAGGACCTGGCGCAATGCATTATTGAAAGCCTGCTGCCGTTCCCTGACGTTGTCGCGGGATTCGACCGGCACGATGCCCTGGTACAAATCGGTGACCTCGATGGCCAGTGCGGGTTCATGCAGCAGGCAAACCAACATGAGCAACAGGGCTGCTAAGCCACAGTTAAGGGTCCCTGATTTAGGATTTTTTATTGAAAAATCAACGCACTTCATGGGACGCCATCATAACTGATAACTGGACGAACAACCATTAGTTCACTACCATACCCGGGTCTTCGGGAACCACTGGAAGTTGTTGTTTTCCAACATAATATGGACACAGCCAAAAGCTACAGACACAGCGCAGGATGGCCAGCTTCAACCCTGGCCGCACTCCTGTGGCTGTGCAAGGTTTCCCTGTCGCTGGCTGCCAGCCCGCCGCTGCCGTTCGAAGCCGAATACGAGGCCCGTTATGGCGGCTTCAGGGCCAGCGCAGAACGCTCGCTGCACAACACCGAGGATGGTGGTATAAAAATGAATACCCGCCTCGACCTGAAACTCCTCGGCAAGACCATCAGCAGCATCCAGGAGATCAGCTCCCTCACCAAGGATATCGTTACCGATCAAATCAGGCCCCTCACCTACACCTTCGAACAGACCGGCCTGGGCAAGCGCAGCCGTTCAGTCAGCTTTGACTGGGACAGGGCCATCGCTACCGCGATCACCGGCCGGCAGGAAAATACCATCGCCCTCGAGGGCCCTGCCATGGACAGCCTGTCCGGCTATATCGCATTGCGAGACCAGTTGCTGGCCGGATTCCAGGAAGTCACCTTCCGCGGTGTCGATAAGGGTGAAATGCATGATTTCAATTACGTGGTTACCGGCGAAGAGTGGCTGGAAACCTCGGCTGGCAGTTTCAGGACGCTGAAACTCGAACGTGTCCGTGATTCTGAAAGCAGTCGCGCTACCGAGATATGGCTCGCACTGGACTGGGATTATCTCCTGGTCAAACTGGTGCAGCGGGAGCCGGGTGCCAAGATCATCAGTCTGGAGTTGACGGGAGCTACGGTTGACGGCAAACCAGTCGTCCCGGCTGATTCCGGCGCAGGTTGAGCGCTTACAGTTTCAGCCCGTATTCGCGTTCCACCATAGCGGCCAGTCTCTCAAGGTCCGCAGGCTCATCGATATCATCCAGCGCGGCAAGTTCGGACCAGGTATAGCCTGCTTCAGCCAGGCGAGCGCGCGTCTGCGCCAGGACGATACCGGTACCCCAGTCGATATCCCTGAACAGCACAGGATCCCAGCGGCGCAATCCGATCAGCACGTAGCCGCCATCGGTTGCCGGACCCAGGACGGCATCCTGGCCGGATGACAGCACGGCGAAAGCCTGCTCCAGATAGGAGACATCCATTCCAGGGCAGTCACTGCCAATGAGTATGGCCTGGTCATGATCAGCCAGTGCCGATCGCAAGGCATATGACATGCGCTCACCTATATCACCCGCCCGTTGCATGAACCGGTCGCCGGCAAAGTCGGCAAAATCGGCATGGGACGTATGACCCGCCACCCAAAGCTGGCGTAGCGTGCCTTCACAGTGATTAGCCAGGAGGATTTGCCGGCGTAGCATGGCATGATACAGGGACAGGGTTTTCTCCCTGCCAAGCCGGGCTTCCAGGCGTGTCTTCACCTTTCCGGCAACGGGTTCCCGCACGAATAACTGCAGGCAGCGTGATTCAGTCATCGCGATGGTAGATCCTGGCCAGTCGTTCGGGATCCACCCCCAGAAAGTAGGCCAGGCGCAAACCCCACATAAGCAGGACAGTGCCGGCAATGCCGTTCTGCTGCCAACGCCGGGCCGACGTGACGAGCCTGGTGTCGAGGCAAACAGGCCATGAGTGCCGGCACAAGGTCTTGCTGAGCGCGACATCTTCCATCAGGGGAATGGACTGGTAGCCGCCGGCTTCAAGGAAAACCGGCTTGCGGACAAAAATACCCTGGTCACCGGTCGCGACGCCAGTGAGCCGGCTGCGCAGGTTCATCAGGCTGGCGATAACCCCATAAGCGATGCCAGGCGCATCCAGCCGGACATCGAAGCGCCCCCAGTGCTGGCCGGCATTACCCAGCGCCTTCAGTATTCCTGCAATACCCTCTCGTGGCAACAGGCTGTCAGCATGCAGGAAAAGCAGGATGTCATGACGTGCATTGGCTGCACCGAGATTCATCTGGCGGCCGCGCCCGGTACCGGTCATCAGCACCCGGTCAGCGAAAGCCCGCGCATAGGTAACACTGCCGTCGGTACTGCCGCCATCGACGACAATTACTTCGTGTCCCGCACCGCGGTGGGTCTGCAAGGCAGGTAGCAAGGCCTTGAGCGCCATGAGATCGTTGAGAACGGGAATGACGATGGATACGTTTTCACCTGACATGACTTGCAACGCGGCTTTGCAGCTCAGCCATCCAGCGCCCCACCGCAACTGCTGCCTTGCCCTGCGGTACATCCGTAGCAATGCTCTCCCACCGCGATCCCCCTGCCTTCAAGATTTTCATCGAGCAGGTCTTTCAGGTGGAGCTTTGGCCTGTTGGTGGCAATCAGCGGCAGCTTCAGCATCTGGTTGAAGTCGCAGTCATAGACATAACCCTGGTAATCCACGCTAAGGAGGGTCCTGCACATGACCGTGGCCAGATTTGCCTCGGCATAATTGTCCTTGAGAATATCCATGTACTTGTTATACAGCCCTTTCGCCAGCAGCATGCCGCCAAAACGACTGATGGGCATATTGGTAATGGTGAACAGCTGGTTGAATACAATGCCGAATTTCTCTGCGAGTATGCGTTTGTAGTCGGCTTCGAGCCCGGACTGGGCGGGCGGCAGGTTGAGATCGACGGGGTTGTACACCAGGTTTAGCTGCAGGTCGTCCCGGCGGCCATAACCGAGGGCATTGAGTTTATTCAGCGCGGTAATGCTGCCATCATAAATGCCCTTGCCGCGCTGCTTCTCCACGTTTTCCTCGAGATAACACGGCAGCGAAGCCGTAATGGTGACGCCCTGTTCGGCCAGGAATGCCGCCAGGCCCTCGTAACCGGGCTCCAACAGGATCAACAGGTTGCAGCGGTCTATCACCTCGACGTCCATGGCTCGCGCCTGCGTCACCAGGTAACGGAAATGGGGATTCATTTCAGGAGCACCACCAGTTAGGTCCAGGATGCGTATGTTTTTTCGGTGTATGAATTCAAGGGCGAGATCAGCCACGTCCCTGTCCATCAGTTCACGACGTTTAGGCCCTGCATTGACATGGCAGTGGGTACAGCTGAGGTTGCAGAGGTATCCAAGGTTGACCTGGAGGGTTTGCAGGGCTGCCCGGGTCAGCGGAGGAAAATCCGTATTAAGAAGCAGCGGCCTGGTATCCAGCATGGTGTTCCTGGTGATTTGAAACATTGATGAAACAGAGACCCGCGCTAACCGGTCCTGCTTTCGCAACCAATTGTAAGCCCTGTGACAGAGTTCAACCAGCTCCCAGGGCACGCTAGAATGAGCCCATGAATAAAGCCCTCAACCTGAAAACCCTTGATAGCCTGGCCATTGGTGCGGAATTTGTCAGTGGCCTGCCCGGCGACCCGGTCACGGACAATTACACCCGCCAGGTGCCGAGCGCCTGTTACTCCTTCGTCAATCCCGTCGCTTTCCCCAAGGCCCGGCTTATTGCCTGTTCGGAGGATATGCTGGCAACCCTGGGCCTCGATCCCACCGAATGCGGGACGGATTTGTTCACCCAGGTTTTCAGCGGCACCAGGCTGCTTTCCGACATGCGCCCCCATGCCTGCTGCTACGGCGGCCACCAGTTCGGCCATTGGGCCGGCCAGCTCGGGGACGGCCGCGCCATCAATTTGGGCGAAGTCACCAGTGCCGACGGACAGCACTGGGCCCTGCAACTGAAAGGCGCAGGCCCCACTCCGTATTCCCGCTCGGCTGACGGCCTGGCCGTCCTGCGTTCTTCAATCCGCGAATTCCTGTGCAGTGAAGCGATGCACCACCTGGGAATACCAACGACAAGAGCGCTGAGCCTGATCGGCACGGGCGAGTCAGTGGTCCGGGACATGTTCTATGACGGCCATCCGAAGCGGGAACCCGGCGCCGTAGTGTGCAGGGTCGCGCCCTCCTTCGTGCGTTTCGGCAGTTTCGAAATTTTTGCTGCACGCAAGGAACATGACATCCTCAAGCAGCTGGCAGACTTCACCATCGCGCGGGATTTTCCCCACCTCGGTCAGCCAGGCAAGGACACCTACCAGGCATGGTTCCGGGAAATCTGCCTGCGCACTGCCGACCTTATGGTGCACTGGATGCGTGTAGGCTTCGTCCACGGCGTCATGAACACCGACAACATGTCCATTACCGGATTGACCATCGACTACGGTCCCTACGGCTGGCTGGAAAGCTACGATCCGGACTGGACGCCGAACACTACCGATTTCGAAGGCCGCCGTTACCGCTTCGGCAACCAGCCGATGATCGCCCTGTGGAACCTGGTGCAGCTGGCCAATGCCATCTACCCGTTGATCGGGGAAACTGGGCCCCTGGAAAGCGTCCTGGAAGAGTACAAGAAACATTACGAGAATGGCTGGCTCGACATGATGCGCGCCAAACTGGGTTTTGCCACTGCACAACCCGGTGATGAAGCTCTCGCGCTGGACCTGGTTGGCCTGTTCCGGCTGGCGGAAACCGACATGACCCTGTTCTTCCGTCACCTGGGGGAAGTCGTTGAAGCGGAAACTCCCGAACAAGCCATGGCACACCTTGCACCCGCCTTTTATGGTGAGGGCCCGGGCAACGATGCTCGCCTGGCGTTCGAGCAATGGCTTGGCCGTTACCAGGCGAGGCTGCAGCAGGAGCATAGTCCGGATGATGCACGCCTGGCGGCAATGAACCGTGTCAACCCGTTGTACGTTCTGCGCAATTACCTCGCGCAGCTCGCCATCGACAAGTCGGAACAGGGCGATCACAGCGGCGTGCATGAACTGATGGAAGTACTGAAAAATCCGTATACCGAGCAGGCAGGAAAGGCACACCTGGCAGGGAAGCGCCCCGACTGGGCCAGGACCCGGCCAGGGTGTTCCATGTTGTCATGCAGTTCCTGACTGAAGCCAGCAGGGTGCTCGTCAGGCGGGTTCATGTGGTATCATGCCGGGCTTTATTGGCCAGTGCCCTTCAACACGCTCCGGTGGCACAGCTGGATAGCGCGGCCCCCTCCTAAGGGGCAGGTCGCAGGTTCGAATCCTGCCCGGAGCGCCATATTTAAACGCTGCTTTGCAGCGTTGAAACCCCCGCCCAGCCTTGGTTCAGCAATAAATTAAGTCTGAATAAGTTCGGCGTTTCTCCTCAGTAACCCCGCTCTAGCGTATACAAATGTGTATACAGCTTGGGCCACCACTGAGGTAACGCACCATGCAGAACCTGCACATCGACGGCCTGAAACTGACCGTACCCTACCTGTACAAGCCCCATAACCGTCACTGTTATCACTACCGGCGTACGGTACCAAAAGACTTGCAAGCCCATTACCCACAAAAGGTGTTGCTGAAATCCTTAGCGACGGCGAATAAGGCTCACGCTGCTCTGGCCTGCCTATCACTCAATACCCAGCTGGAGGAGGAATTTGCACGCCTGAGGGCCGGTTTGGATAAGATAAGTTCAATGGCCAGTTTTCGGGCAGCTACTCAGGACAATTACCGCAGCGCCGCACAGGAGTTGGCGTTAAAAACTCTGCAGCAGCACTTTCGTCCCCCGGCCAGTGACTATCCGGCGCTGTATGCTAGCGTGCGCTACAAAACCACTGATCGTAAATTTATCAGCAAATCCAATGCAGCGCTGGCGTTTCTATTGAAGGTGTTACCTGACAAGCCCCCTGCTAACTATTCGCGTGCTGAGGTTAACGCGCTGGTGACCCACCACCTTAACCAGCAACAACTTAGTCCAACTAGTATTGATAGGCACTTAAGAACACTTCGTGCCATGTTCAATGCCGTCAGTCTGGAACATGACCTCATCCATGATCGGGATCATGTCTTTATTAATCTTAAATTCCCGCAGCTGGAAACTCAGGATGAGACGGATCGCAAAGAGTTTACACAACAGCAGCAGGACATATTGCGCAAAGCATTCTTAAAAGCCCGACCAAAATCACCGGCCATGCTGATGCTGGGCGTGCTGTTAGATACGGGTCTGCGCATGAATGAAGCCTGCGGACTGCGCTGGGAGGATATCGGCTTGGATGGCCAATACCCCTATGCCAGTATTCATAAGCACCCTTTTAGAAGGCTAAAAACAAAGCACAGCAGGCGCCACATTCCATTAGTCGGTACGGCTCTTGACGCGATAAAGTTGCTGAAATCGCAATCTGGCGGTTCTAAATGGGTATTTGTGGACTATATTGATGAGAATAACCAAACAACACGAAATGATGCCGCATCACGGGCTGTAAATCAGCTGTTGCGCGATATTCTTGGACCAGCTGCACCTACGAGTGTATAGCCCTTTGTTCATATAAAGAACGGCTACTAGCACTGCCTTCATATGCTTATGTTTCATTTCAAGCATTACGCCTATTGTAATCTTAGAGTCTATAAGCTGTAGCTGCCAGCCAGCAGATACATGTTTTTTCCTTCTTCTTGCTCATGAGGCGGGTTGACTTGATGGGGTATTGAAGGTGTATGGCGGTTTAATTCCCAAAGTTTTTATATCTGAATGGTGAGGTATTACGCTAAAATCCAATAACAAATTGAATTTTCTTATTGTATTGAGCTGGCATGCGTTATAAAAAGAGACATTAGATATCTTCATATGCTTGAAGTCCTTAGCAGGATGGCTTGCCTATCAGATTGATCGTATAAGGACAAAAGCATGCACTTATTCAAAACCCCTCTCAGCAGTGGGGAAACTATTCATCTTATTACGTTATCCCTCATCTTACTAATGAGCGGCCTGTTATTTTCAGGGATGGTGTTTGCTGCCACTGATGATGGCGGACTGTTAGATTTTTAATTAATAGCGGCAATGCCACTATCACTGGTTTTACTGCAGGTACGAGTAATAACACTCCTATTTCTAACTTCTCAATATATTGACATAACTTTTGAATTTCTGGTCTCCCATTAAATACTTTTTCAGGATAGGGCTTTCCATGTTTATCCATCTTATTTTCAAACTAACTGCATCTAAAAAATTATTTACCAGAGTATTATTCTCATTGTTTAGCATTTTGTTTTGTTTGGATGCTTTTCCTTACACCGCAAATGGCCAGATATGGAGAGATAGTGTTACAGGCATAGATTTCCAATTAATAGATAGAAATTCTGGAACTTCCTACACAGAAGCATCTATATTTCGCCAAGGAGCTCTTGACTGCGGCACCCCAAAGAATTGTGTCATTCCGGCCACCGTAACATACAACGGAAATGTATATCCCGTGACAGATATAGGGCCAAATGCATTACAGCAGCAATCGATAGTATCAGTAACTCTTCCTGATAGCTTAACTACGATTGGTAGATTTGCTTTTTACCAAGACGATCTTAGATCTGTGACCATTCCTGATAGCGTAACTACGATTGGTCATAATGCTTTTGATGGAAATCTTAACTTGGCAAGCTTAGTTCTTGGATCCAGTCTACAAGTGATTCTACAAGAAGCTTTCAAAGGTGCGAGTCTGGCCTCCCTCACCATCCCCGACAGCTTGACCAGTATAGGGGACGGGGCTTTTCGGGATAACAGGCTGTTGACCTCCCTTACCATCGGTAACAGCGTGACCAGTATAGGGGACATGGCTTTTCGGGGTAACACGCTGTTGACCTCCCTTACCATCGGTAACAGCGTGACCAGCATTGGGCAGTATGCGTTTTACCAAGACGATCTTAGATCTGTGACCATCCCTGATAGCGTAACAACGATAGGTTTAGCCGCATTCAAGGGCAATGCTCTGCTGTCGGTTCGATTCGAAGGCAACTATAGTTCAAACTTCGATCAGCAAGCTTTTTTCACGGGTAATGCTACTTTAGCAAATATATATGCCTACAATGGTACAACTGGCTGGTCAGGAAAAACATTTTTTTATGATGGTTTGCCCACACAAAAAAGTAGAGCAGTTACCCTTGTAGCACCTCCACCCGGTGCTCCCACGGGTCTATCCGCAGTAGCTGGCGATGGCAACGCTGTGATTAGTTTTACCGCTGGTAGCGCTAACGGCGGAACTATCTCTAACTATCAATACAGTATAGACGCCGGGTCGACTTACACAGCGCTCAGTCCTACTGTCGCAGTCAGCCCAATAACAATAGCGCCCCTTACTAATGGCGTGACCTATTCAATATTGCTTAAGGCTGTAAACTCTGGTGGATTAGCTAGCACCGCCTCTGCCGCTGTTTCAGTCACGCCAGCAGTGCCCACTGTTAGTGCTGCTGCTCCAACTCCAACAGCAGAGGAAATTGCTGTACAAATAGCAGTGCAGGCTGAAAAAGATAAGAATAAAGAAGCTTCAAAATCAGTTATTGATGATGTTGCAAAAATAGACCTTGCCTCTCTCGATGATCCAGCATCAGTTCGTCAAGTCGACGATGTTGTAAACAAAGTCTCTGACGTGCTTGAAAATATATCTTCCGGGCAGTACAAGGATTCGTACACGGATACTGAAAAGAAAGATGCGGTAGAGTTGGGAATTGATGTTCTAAAAATAAAAATGAATGTTTCGGCTGCGAGTCAATCTAGCGGCAATACACCGATAAACACAGAGACTACCCCACCATCACAGCAAGAAATCGAAAATATAAATTCCACGGTCAACTTGATCAGTGATATTACAGAGGTTTTAGTAGAGTTACCTTCCTATGATTCTTCGGTGAAGGAAATTGCTGAAAACTTAATTGATAACGTCATTGATACTATTTTTCCTGTAGTAAATGTTGCGGGACATTCTGCTGACGAAAGTACGTTAAAAAGCTCCGATGCGCTCGTAGAGAAATTCTTAGACATACAAGAGTCTGTTACGACCAATATAAGCTTGAGTGGTGGGAAGCTTTATATTCCATCGGTGTTTCAAAAGTCAGACAATAAAGTTAATGCGATCACGAAAAAAAGAAACAACGTCAAAGCTGTAAAAATGTCAAAGCGGAAAGGTATTAGGAAAAGAGCCCGATATCGAGACGTAATAGATATGCTGCTTGCTGAACCTATTGTTAAGCAAGATACTAATCCATTAAGGACCATAAGATCGCTTGGAAATAACGAAATACTTACTGT
>JALRBG010000047.1 GCA_023257855.1 Pseudomonadales bacterium
GGAAGAGGCAAGAACCCGGCGTTGGAGGGGCGTTTTTGATGCAGGTTAAGAGATTCAGGAAAAGAAATGATTATCTTTATGCAATCTTAATAGAGTAATGCAAAAATGCGCGCCATCAGCAATCTGTCAATCCTTACCCTCAGGAACCGGCCATTAATGAACACTTCTACTACACTTAATTCACTGAAAGCCCTCACCCTGTTAGTCGTCACTGGTTTTATCGCTGGCTGCGGCGGCAGCGGAGGAGATTCTTCTGCAGACGCTGGCACCGCTGCCTCTGCTGGCGATGGGGCATTGCAGGGTGCGGTAACCCTTGATGGTTCCAGCACGGTATACCCCATCAGTGAAGCCGTAGCGGAGGAGTTCCTGGCTGTGGCGCCGCGTGTGCGGGTTACTGTGGGCGTGTCTGGCACAGGTGGCGGATTCAAGAAGTTCCTGGCCCAGGAAATCGATATCAACGATGCCTCCAGGACCATCAAGGAATCGGAAAGCATGGAAGCCGAGGCAAACGGCATCGAGTACCTGGAAATTCCGGTCGCTTTCGACGGCCTGTCAATCGTGGTCAATCCCCAAAACGACTGGGTTGATTCCCTGACTGTGGCGGAACTGCAGAAAATCTGGCAGCCGGGCTCCACGGTAGACAGTTGGGACGATATCCGTCCTGACTGGCCCAGCGCCCCCATCAGGCTCTACGGCCCGGGTACCGATTCCGGCACTTTTGACTATTTCACCGAAGCCGTGAACGGTGAATCCGGCGCCTCGCGCCCGGACTACACGGCCAGCGAGGATGACAACGTCCTCGTCCAGGGTATCGCCGGCGACGAGTATGCCCTGGGGTTCTTTGGTTTCGCGTACTATGTCGAGAACCAGGACAAGCTGAAAGTGGTTCCCGTGGACGGCGGCAACGGCCCGGTAGTCCCGACCGCAACCACCATCAATGACGGCACGTACAGCCCGTTGTCACGGCCGATCTTTATCTACCTCAACACAGCCAGTCTGGCGCGTCCGGAAGTCCGGGCTTTCGTGGACTTCTATATTGACAATGCCGGCGCCCTGGCCAGTGAAGTGGGTTATATCGAACTGCCTGAGGAAATGTACGAGGCATCCCGGGAAAAGCTCGCTGCATTCTGATTCCTTGGCTGATTTTTGTTAAATTTTGGTGATTTAAAGGCTAATATCCCCAACCTGCCCTGACTGGTTTCGGCACAGGCTTTTCATGACCCAAGAAATCGATACGGATACCCCGGTAGCCGAAATCCAAGATGTCCCGCGGGCGCCCGCTTCCATCAAGAAGTCCGGTGTCCGCTGGGGCGAGTTCCTGATCAAGGGCTGGCTTGGGCTCTGTGCGTTTGTCTCCATCGTCACGACGGCGGCCATCCTCATCCTGCTGCTGTCGGAAACCCTGAATTTTTTCGACACCGTGTCGCCGGGTGAATTCTTCCTGGGCACCACCTGGACGCCCCTGTTCGAACCCTCGTCCTACGGTGTTCTGCCCCTGGTGTGGGGTACGATGATCGTGACCATCGGGGCCGCCATAATCGCCATACCCACCGGTCTGGCGAGTGCGATTTACCTGAGTGAATACGCCTCTGACGAGGTGCGCCGGATCATCAAGCCGGTGCTGGAACTGCTGGCCGGTATCCCCACCGTGGTCTATGGCTATTTCGCGCTGACGTTTGTCACACCTTTACTGCGCAGCGTGATACCGGATATTCAGGTGTTCAATGCACTGAGTGCCGCCATCGTGGTAGGCATCATGATCCTGCCGATGATCGCCACCCTGAGTGACAACGCCCTGCGGGCTGTGCCGGAAAGCCTGCGCCAGGGCGCTTATGCGCTGGGTGCCACGTCCTATGAAGTGACGACACGGGTCGTCGTTCCCGCCGGCCTGTCCGGCGTGATGGCCTCATTTCTGCTGGCGATTTCCCGCGCTATCGGTGAAACCATGGCCGTGACCCTGGCCGCGGGGCAAACACCCAACATGTCACTGAGCATGTTCGAGAGCATCCAGACCATGACAGCCTATATCGTCCAGGTCAGCCTGGGAGATACACCGACAGGCGGCATTGCGTACCAGACCCTGTTCGCGGTCGCCACGCTATTGTTCGTCATCACCCTGGTAATCAACATCGTTTCCCAGGTGATCCTCAATCGCTTCCGTGAAGTGTACGAGTAATATTTGAAAGGTTTGTTACGTGCCGTTAACTACTGAACAAGAACACCGAAACCTGGCCAAGCGCCATCGCAAGGCGAGAATATTCGCCAGGTTCTGTGCTGCGGTAACCTGGTCCGGCGTCGTATTGCTGGGTCTCCTGCTGTACCAGGTTTCCATCGACGGCTTCGGCTGGCTGGACTGGCAATTCCTGGACAGCTTCCCCTCCCGGTTTCCGGAACGTGCGGGCATCAAGTCTGCCCTGGTGGGCACGGTCTGGCTGATCGCACTGGTCGCGGTGATTTCCATTCCTGTGGGCGTATCCACGGCGCTGTACCTGGAAGAATTCGCCGGTAGGGGCAGGATCGCCAAGATCATCGAGGTAAACATCGCCAACCTGGCCGGCGTACCTTCCATCGTTTACGGCATCCTCGGCCTGGCAATCTTCGTGCGTTATTTTGCGCTGGAGCGCAGCCTGATTTCCGGTGCGCTCACCATGAGCCTGCTGATCCTGCCCGTGATCATCATTGCCAGCCGCGAGGCCATAAAAACCGTGCCCCAGGGCATCCGCTCCGCGGCCTATTCGCTGGGAGCCACCAAGTGGCAGACCACCTGGGCGCATGTCTTGCCGGCGTCCTTCCCCGGCATCATGACCGGCGTGATCCTGGCCCTGTCGCGGGCCATCGGCGAAACCGCGCCCCTGATCATGATCGGTGCGCTGACATTCGTTGCCTTCCTGCCGGAAGGTCCCATGGATTCCTTCACGGCATTGCCGATACAGATTTACAACTGGGTATCCCGGCCGCAGGAAGAGTTCCATGAACTTGCCGCCGCGGGTATCATCATCCTCCTTGCAGTACTGCTGATCATGAATGCCACTGCCATTTATATTCGTAACAAGACAGAACGGAGATTGAAGTGATGAGTGAGTCTCCTGAAATCGCCATGGCTGAAGAGCAGGCGCTCGGCATGCACAGGAAGTCCGTGCTTGAACTGCGCAATGTCAGCATCTTCTACTCGGAAAAGAAAGCGGTGAATGACGTGTCATTCAATATTCGCCGCAACAAGATCACGGCCATCATCGGTCCTTCTGGCTGCGGCAAGAGCACTCTGCTGCGCTGCCTGAACCGCATGAACGATTTTGTCGAAGGTTGCCGGGTGGACGGCGAACTGCTGTTCGCCAATGAAAACCTTTACGGCAAGGATGTCGACCCCGTTGAAGTCAGGCGCCGCATCGGTATGGTGTTCCAGAAGCCAAATCCTTTCCCGAAATCCATCTACAACAATATCGCCTGGGGTCCATTGATCAACGGCTACAAGGATTCCACCGATGAATTGGTGGAAAAATCACTGAAGCAGGCCGCACTCTGGGAAGAGGTCAAGGACAGGTTGCATGATTCCGCACTGAACCTGTCGGGTGGTCAGCAACAGCGCCTTTGTATCGCCAGGGCGCTGGCGATGGAACCTGAAGTGCTGCTCATGGATGAACCCTGTTCAGCACTGGATCCGATCTCGACCGCCCGCATTGAAGACCTGATGTTCGAACTGAAAGAGAAATACACCATTGTCATCGTTACCCACAACATGCAGCAGGCTGCGAGGATTTCTGACTATACGGCCTTTATGGAGATGGGTGACCTGATAGAATTCAACGTCACCAAGCGCATATTCACGCGCCCGGCGATAAAGCGTACAGAAGAATACGTCACCGGCCGCTTCGGCTAATAAACCGGTTATAGAGGGAAACACCTGCCATGTCGTTACATCTGAGTCGCGATCTCGAGAAGCTGAAAAAGGAAGTTCTCAAGCTTGGCAATCTCGTAGAGACGGCGATCAACAACGCGATCCTGGCGTTGAACAATCGCGAAGCTTCCTATGTCGATGAAGTTCTCAAGCACGAGAACATGATCAACGACATGGAGGTGAAGATCGAGGAAGACTGCCTTAAAATACTGGCGCTGCACCAGCCCGTTGCAGTGGACCTGCGGTTCATCGTGGTGGTCCTGAAAGTGAACAATGACCTCGAGCGCATGGGTGACTTTGCCAGCAATATCGCCAAGCGTGCCCGCGAGCTGATGCAGGAAGATCCCTTGCCGACGTTGCCGGAATTCGTCAACGAACTTCCGGACCTGGTACGCACCATGGTTCGCAAATCACTGGATGCCCTGGTCAAGCTGGATATGAACCTCGCCAAAGAGGTCATCGAGATGGATGACAAGGTGGACCAGATCAATCGTGACATGTACGCGGTTGTGAAAAAGGAAATCGCCAAAAATCCGCACAATACTGAAACGGCCATCAACGTACTGTCGTGTTCAAGGTACATGGAGCGCATCGCCGATCTCAGCACCAATATTGCTGAAGATGTGATCTTCATGGTGGAAGGCAAGGTTATTCGCCACGCAGACTGATTCAATGCGCCTTATCATCACGTTATTCATCGCCAGCCTGTTGGCTGCCTGCACGGCATTACCCGAACAACCGCAAGCGGTTGATCCAGATGCGATCATCGCGACCTATATCGATATTGCGCGGGCTTCCTACGGCGACTCCTTTGATAGCGCTCTGGTCCTGCAGCAGGCGGTGGATGATTTTCTCGAAGCGCCTTCAGTTGACACCTTGCAGGCAGCGAAAAACGCCTGGCTCGCCGCCCGCATTCCCTACCAGCAGACCGAGGCTTTCCGGTTCGGCAATTCCGTCGTCGATGAATGGGAAGGCCGCGTGAATGCATGGCCGCTGGACGAGGGTCTCATCGATTACACGGCACCGGTCTATGGCACGGAATCCGATTTCAATTATTTCTACAGCGCCAATGTCATCGCCAACGAATTGCTCGACGCCGGCGGCATCATCGTCGATGCCGCGGTAATCTCCCCGCAGCTGCTGGCCGAGGAATTGCACCTGCTCGACGGCGTTGAAGCCAATGTTGCCACCGGTTACCACGCCATCGAGTTCCTGCTCTGGGGGCAGGATCTCAACGGCACCAATCCCGGCGCCGGCAACCGCCCCTGGACCGATTATTCGCTCGACAACTGCACTAACGGTCACTGTGACCGCCGACGGCAGTATCTGGCAGCCGCTGTCGAATTGCTGGTCAACGACCTCGAGGAAATGGTGCACAACTGGCAGGACGGTGGTGCGGCTTACAATGACCTGCTGGGCAAGGGCACACAAGGTGCACTGTCCACCATGCTCACCGGCATGGGCAGCCTGGCGTACGGTGAACTGGCCGGTGAACGTATACGCCTCGGCCTGCTGCTGAACGACCCTGAAGAGGAGCACGACTGCTTTTCCGACAACACCCACAACTCCCATTACTATGATGCGCTCGGCATTCGCAACGTCTTCATGGGAGAGTATCGCCGCATCAACGGCGAGATCGTAGCCGGACCCTCGCTCGCGCAACTGCTGCGCCAGGAAGATGCTGCCGTGCATGCCGAAATGATGGCGCGTCTCGAGGAAACCGGAGACGCCATGGCCGCCCTCGTTGACGAAGCGTCCCGTGGCAATACCTTTGACGTGCTGATCGGCCGCGACAATACGCATGGTGAAGCCGTCATTACGCGAATCGTCAATGCGCTGATGGAAGAAACCCGCACCATCGAAAAGATTATCAATGCCCTGGCGCTTACCAATGTCAGCATCGAGGGTTCAGACTCCCTTGATAACCCATCCGCGGTTTTTTAATGCCGTACTATCGGCGTTCCTGATTCCTGCAGCGACAATTTCTGTCGCCCAGCCTTCCCTGGATTACGTGACCGGCAAGGCCCTGTTCGAAAAACAGTGGGTCTTCGCACCGGCTTCCACCGGTGCCAGCGACGGCCTTGGTCCCTATTTCAATGCCCGCTCCTGCAACCAGTGCCACCCCGGCGGCGGCAGGGGGGATGCCGATGTTTCCCTGACGCTGCACATCAATGATCCGGTCTATGGCGAGCAGCTACAGAAGTTCACCCGCCCGGGTGTGCCGGCGGAAGCCGATGCCAGCGTCACCTGGTCCGACCCCCGTCTAACCGGCGCACTGCGCTCCGCTTCCGTGGCGATAACCGATTTGCATTACGGTCCGTTGGCCAGCAATGACATGTCATTGCGTATCGCGCCATCGCTGGCAGGCCTGGGCGTGCTGGAAAGCATTCCGGAGAGTGTGCTTGAGCAACTGGAGGATCCGGATGATGTCGATGGCGACGGCATTTCAGGCAGGCTGCCGCGATTACTGGATGGACGCATTGGGCGTTTCGGCTGGAAGGCGTCGCAGCCGGACCTGCGCGAACAGGCGGGCAGGGCGCTCAGTCTTGATCTCGGCCTGGGCAATCCGGTACGAACTTCCGTGCATGGCGACTGCACCCCGGCGCAGGTGGACTGCCTGGCGTCACCGGGCGGAGCCGGCGGCAACGGCCTCGAAGTGAGTGAACAGGTGCTGGACCTGTTGTTGACCTACATCAGGGATTTGCCGGCCCCGGTTCCTGCAGACGTCACCGCTGAAAGCATTCAGCGCGGCGCCGGTCTGTTTGCAGGCATCGGCTGCACAGGCTGCCATGTACCTGGCCTCGAGGTTGACGGCAGCATCCTGGCCGCGTACACGGACCTGCTGCTGCACGACATGGGCCCCGGGCTGGCTGACAGCCTGGCAGAAGGAGCGGCGGCCGGCTACGAGTGGCGCACGCCGCCATTGTGGGGTTTGGACCGCACCACCGGGGGCTACCTGCATGACGGCAGGGCGCGCAACCTGCAGGAGGCAATCCTCTGGCATGACGGCGAAGCCGCCCCGGCCAGGCAGGCTTACCTGGACCTTAACGGGGCTGAACGAGGTGATGTCATCACCTTCCTTGATGGTCTATAATGAGAACGGTTCTCAATTAGAATTTTTACCATGACACGATTCCTCTGCCTTCTGATCACCGGGCTGGCCTCTGTGCCCCTTGCTGCCCAGGATGCCGGCCAGCCGTCTGACGACTTCAACGCGGTCAACCTGGCCGTGACCGACCACCAGGTCATTCCTGCCTATGCCGTTTTCGACAGTGCCGCTAGCGTACTCGCCGAAGCGGCAGCCCGCTTCTGCCAGGCCCCGGATGCGGGCACCCTGGCCGACTTCCAGGCGGGTTACCACGCCAGCCTGGATGCCTGGGAGAGCGTCCAGCATATCCAGTTCGGCCCCATCACCTATTTCAACTGGAATTACCGGGTGCATTACTGGCCGGACGAAAAAGGCACCGGCGCACGCCAGCTCGACACGTTGATAGCGGGACAGGATCCCGCTGTGTTGGCGCCGGAAAGTTTTGCACGGGAAAGTGTCGGCGTGCAGGGGTTTCCCGCCCTGGAGCGCCTGTTGTTCGAAGACGACAGCTTGGCAGCACTGCAGTCGGACCCGTTTCGCTGCCAGGTGGC
>JALRBG010000090.1 GCA_023257855.1 Pseudomonadales bacterium
TTCAACTGGGCCTGGAACATGGGCATGCTGCGCGGCATCGACGAGCACGAACTCATCGCCACCCTGGAATACCAGGGCACAGGCACCATCAAGGTCAACGGTCAGGATTGTGCCCTGGACAGCTACCGGGCCAGCACCAACTACCAGGATGCCGGGCAGCGCATCCAGTACACCTGCACACTTCCCGGCGGCCGCAGCATGTCGAACATCGAGGTGGTCAGCTGGCAACATGCCTGGGATGAAACCATGGCAGGTGCTGAACTCATCGACGGCGAAGGCGATGCCACACCCATGGCTGGCAAGGTCGCCGAACGCCTCATTCGCCTGTGGGCCAGCCCGCAGGCCGCCGTGAAAGCCGCCCTGGCGGGCGCCGGCGAGCCGGACCCCGGCCAGTTACCAGACAACGGCCTCAACGTCATCGGCAGCACCAGCGTGGCCTGGGTCAACGACCTACCCGTGGTCAGCTTCCCGGTTCCCGGCGTACCCGGCGCCACCGCTGAAGCGACACTGAATGCCAACTACATGGCCTCACGCGTGGTGGTCAATCATGGCCAGGATACCTGGGAGTTCACGTACAGCGATTACGGTGACTGGAACAATCCGCTGAACCGGGTGGAAGTGCTCTTCGCCGGGCGCATGACGGAAAGATTGAACGGCTCGGTGAATCGCGATCTCACGACCACCGTGACTGAAACCGGCAGCGTGTACGTGGTCATGCCGGCGCCCGAGAGCGTATTGGCGGCGATTCGTCCTGCCGTCAACGGCAACCCGCCCCCCGTGGTGGCACCTGACCGGCTGAACGTGGCCGGTGAAAATGCCAACGCGCCCACACCGCGCCAGGCCAATGAAAAACCTGACCTCACTGGCAACTGGAGTGCCGCCGGCATGAACTGGCGCTACGGCTTCCGCCGCTGCGGCCCGTCACAGGTGGACTGCTCCACTATCTGGAACCAGAACATCGATTTCGAGTTCGAGGCACCCTCGCGCTTCGGCCCCAACCGCCCGCTTTACAAGCCCGAACACTGGGACAAGGTGCAGGAGCTGGACATGTGGACCAACCGCGAGGATCCCGTCATGACCTGCCAGCCGCTGGGCATTCCCCGCCAGGGACCGCCCCGCCGCATCGTGCAGAATGACAACGACGTCATCTTCTTCTACGGCCAGTATGCCGACGGCGGCGGTGGTTATGGCGAGTACCGCATCATCCCCACCGACGGGCGCCCGCATGACCCCGGCCAGACCCTGCAGACCAAGTACATGGGCTATACCGTCGGTCACTGGGAAGACGACACCCTCGTGCTGGAATCCATCGCCTTCAATGACTACACCTGGCTTGCCCGCGGCGGCTTCTTCCATTCCGACAAGATGAAGGTGACGGAAAAGTTCACTCGCCAGGGCAACGAGATCCTGTACGAAGTGATCGTGGACGATCCCGAAGTGCTGGTGGAACCCTGGGTCATGACGCCTCGCGTGCTGGCTCTCAACCCCAATCCCGATGCCGGCCTGCTGCCCGAGCGCGGCAACTGCGAAGTCTACGAACTGGACGACATCACCTCGCAAATCAGGCATTGATACCCGGACATGGAGCCTGCTGCCTGCAGGCTCCATTTTTCCATTTTGTAGAAAACCTCACACAGGATGCACCCGGCTCCTGTTATGATTGCGCATGACCTCACCCCGGCACCGCTCCGGGAGTATCTGGCAAACCCATTGATCAACGGAGTTCAACATGCACACCAACCGCTATTCACGCCTACCCCTCGTTTTCGCACTGGCTGCCCTGCTGCTGCCGGCGTTTACCCAGGCCGCGTCGAAAGAGGAAATCGATGCCAACATCGACGAGGCACTGGTTAAGTTTTACGAAGAATCTGCCGCCGGCAAACGCCTGGCCGGTCGGGCAAAAGGCATGCTGGTATTTCCGCGCGTGGTGAAGGCCGGCATCGGCATCGGCGGAGAGTATGGCGAAGGCGCGCTGCTCATCGGCGGCGACAAGGTGGAGTATTACAACACCGCAGGCGCTTCGATCGGCTTCCAGCTGGGTGCCCAGATAAAATCGCAGATCATCATGTTCATGACCGATGACGCCCTCGATGAATTTCGCAGCAGCGACGGCTGGGAAGCCGGCATCGACGGCAGTGTTGCCGTCGTGGAATTCGGTACTGGCGGCGAAATCTCGTCCAACTCCGCACAGCAGCCGATCATCGGCTTCATCTTTTCCAACAAGGGCCTGATGTACAACCTGACCTTTGAAGGCTCGAAGATGACGAAAATCGACCGTTAGCGAATCGCCCTTTGGGAGCCGCGCCCAAGGTGACTTCAGCGTCACGACAGGGCTATGCTGTGGCTTTCAAAATCCGGATAACACCATGAAACGTCGCAGCTTCGTTAAATCGGCCCTGCTGGGCCTGCCTGCTGTTCCGGTTGCTAACCGACTGCTGGGCGCAGAAGCAGGTACGGACCTCCTGATTACCGGCGGCCGCGTGATCGACCCGGCCAGCGGCATCGATGCCATGGTCGATGTGGCTGTGCGCGATGGCATCATCACCAGTGTCGGGCGCGATCTCTTCCCGAATGCCTTACAGATTGTCGACGTCGGCGGCAGACTGGTGGTGCCCGGCCTCATCGACGTTCACGTCCATGCCCGCGATGCGGAGCTGCCTCCTGCAGCCAACTTCTCTGACGGGGTTACTACCCTGGTGGACGCCGGTTCGCGCGGCGCCGGCAATATCGACTCCATTATTCGTATCGGTGAAGCTGCGCCCAATCGCCTGCGCATCCTCTTGAACATCGGTATGTACGGCAACAATCCCGGCGGCCGTTCCGAATTCCTCGACGGCATCGCCACGGGCGATGTCGGCATGGCGAGGGCAGCCATCCATGAGCATCGTGACTGGATCGTGGGCGTCAAGGCGCGCCTGTCGCGCGGGGTTTCCGCCGAACGCGACCTGCAGGTGCTCAAGCGCGCCATCCTGGCTAGCGAACCTTTCGGCATTCCCGTGATGATTCATATCGGCGATACCAGTACGCCGCTGCCGCAATTGCTGTCGCAGTTGCGCCCCGGCGATATCGTCACCCACATGTACGCCCCCACCCCCAACGGCATACTCGATGACAATGGCCGCCTGCTGCCCGAAGTCCGCGCAGCGCGTCGCCGCGGCATCCGTTTCGATTTCGGCAACGGCCTCAACGAGCACTGGGACTGGACGGTGGCAGAAGCCGCCATGGCCCAGGACTTTCCGCCCGATACCATCTCCTCTGACCTAAACGTGCCCGGGCGCAATGCCCAGGTCTTCAACCTGCCCAACGTCCTGTCCAAGTTCATGGTTCTCGGCATGTCACCCGGCGAGGTCATCGCCTGTGCAACCCAAAATGCCGCCGCCACTTTCAGCGAATTTTCAGACCTTGGCACATTAAAACCAGGCGCGATCGCTGACATCGCCATTCTTGATCTGGCGGAAGGAGAATTCGACTTCGTCGACAATTACGGTGGTCACCGCACCGGTAGTCGAAAATTATCGCCCTCCCGAGTCTACTTTGGCGGTGTCGCCGCACTCTGACTGGTGATACCGAAGACGGAATGAGCGGTAACATGCCGGTGCTCTACAGCGTATACTGGCAATCTGTCCAAATCATTTTCTGTACCACCACTGCTGTAACCCGGAATCCATCATGATCGAACCCCTGTTGCTGAGCTGCGTCCAGGTCACAACCTATAGCAACGGCGCCATTTTGACCAACGCCAGTGGGTTTTTCTTTGAAAATGCAGGCCGGCTGTTTCTCATCACGAGCCGGCACGTGCTGGTGGACAAACCGAGCAATCACAAGCCAGACGCCATCTCCATCGAAATTCATACCAACCGGGAAAACCTGGCGGAATCCATCATGTATTCGATTCCGCTGTATCGCAACGGCAAACGCAACTGGCGCCAGGGCAAAGACAGCTCAGGCGAAGTGGACGTGGCGGCAATTGAAGTATTTCAAAACCAGCTGCCAGAAACCGCCCTGTATTGTGCTTTCACACCAGATCACCTGCATGACTCCATCGAAGGTATCAGAATCGGTTCGCGCCTGCTGATCGTCGGCTTCCCGCTCAGTTTCCATGACACGCTGCATCACTTGCCGGTGGCCAGGCAGGGCATCACCGCCTCATCGTTTAGCATGCGTTTCCAGGGCAACGGCTATTTCCTCACCGACGCGCGCACCCATCGCGGCATGAGTGGCGCCCCGGTGGTCATGCCGGTCAGTTACGGTAAACAAAAGGATAGTGAATTGCCCTGGGTGCTGCTCGGTATTCACTCGGCTCGGCTGGATGTAGGTACACGGGATATGGAAATGGATGAGGCGCTGGGCCTCAACTGCGCCTGGTTTGCCGACTTCCTGCTGACACTGACAAGAAACTGATGCAAAAGAAAAGGGCGCCAATGGCGCCCTTTTGCTGTTTCGATCTTTTTGTCTTGCTTATTAGTAATGTCGACTAGTGATGATCTGCACAACCTACTACGCGACCAAAGTTGGGTCATCCGTGGTCGGGACTTCCATGGCAACGCCCTTTCTGGGGACATGCACCATGACCACGATAGCGAACACGGCGATAAAGGCCACGAGCACCACAAACATTCCAAAACTTTTCATTACTTCCCCCTTCTGCTTTTCGTTATACGGCGAATTTATTCGAGTTTTTATACTTCTTGCGAGTAATGCCGCTTCTAGAAATACTATGATTACCAGGGCCTGTCAATTCAATTGGCGCTTGCAGGAAGCCTGTACCTGTATGGCAACTGCATTCCGAAGGTTGCCGGATTTTGTCAATTAATTGTCAAGGTGTTCATTGCCCGGATTCGTTGCCACTTGAACCAACCTGCAGGCCCGTTCCCTTGCTTATGTCATGCACCTAGTTGACGTTTGCACCCCTTGAGACAAAATAGGATGCTGTCTCGAAATTTCCGTTATAAATAGCATTGTCATTCACGCAGCTGCCGTTGCCCCACAGGACGACGGGGTAGACGCCCGCAAGTGTTTGCGGCCGGTAGATGGTGTGGGTCGGCAGTCCGGGATCCGAAAAGGCCATGGCGGGTTCTGGACCGGCGCCCGCAGGCGCGGGCGCCTGGGCGAATGCCTGCGTCGCTACCAGGGTGAACGCGACGATGCCGTCGCGGAGAAACACGAGCTCCAAGCCGAACTGTCGTCCGTGCGCGCGAGCAGAGAGCAAGTGCGACTCGCGCTCACGCAAGC